>NZ_VPDX01000032.1:0-29739 GCF_013417475.1 Acinetobacter sp. YH12249
ATCTGTACCGGGCCGTCGACAGCCGGGGCCGCACTGTCGATTTTTATCTCTCCTCCCGTCGTAACAGCAAAGCTGCATACCGGTTTCTGGGTAAAATCCTCAACAACGTGAAGAAGTGGCAGATCCCACGATTCATCAACACGGATAAAGCGCCCGCCTATGGTCGCGCGCTTGCTCTGCTCAAACGCGAAGGCCGGTGCCCGTCTGACGTTGAACACCGACAGATTAAGTACCGGAACAACGTGATTGAATGCGATCATGGCAAACTGAAACGGATAATCAACGCCACGCTGGGATTTAAATCCATGAAGACGGCTTACGCCACCATCAAAGGTATTGAGGTGATGCGTGCACTACGCAAAGGCCAGGCCTCAGCATTTTATTATGGTGATCCCCTGGGCGAAATGCGCCTGGTAAGCAGAGTTTTTGAAATGTAAGGCCTTTGAATAAGACAAAAGGCTGCCTCATCGCTAACTTTGCAACAGTGCCTTTTTATCTTGTGCAATATAACATGGGTTAACTTCATCCAAAGTAAAAAACTGCGCTGAATGGGCCAGAGCAGAATCCCGGGATGGTTAACTGAGTTCTGATCAAAACAGCATAATCTTGCTGCCTCTACACAAAAATGGGAGCTATAAGCTCCCATTTTTAGTCTTTAATTCGCTTTTTCGCTTCGTCATAAACTATGCTATCAGCTCGTTTTCCGACGGTAATGAGCAGGATAACTACCTGATCATCTTTAACTTGATAGACAAGTCGGACACCAGCTTTTAATAATTTGATTTTATAGCAACCTGCAAGATCGCCTCTAAGCATATTCTTTGGAATATGTGGCTGCTCTATGACTTTGGCTAGTTTCTTTTTAAATTGATCTCGTATAGCAACAGGGAGTTTTTCCCATTCTGCTGTAAAGTCCTTGTGACGTAAAAGCTTATAAGTCATCTAATGTGACTTCCTCAAACATCTCTTTAGGATCATTAATGCGCTTACGGACAAGAGCTAATAATTCTTCATCTTCTTCCGAAAGCAAAGCTTTTTTGACAGGCAGTTTCCCAGTCGTAGCAACATACTCAAGAATACTAGTGAAGAAATCAGTAGGTGCAATACCTTGCTCTTTAAGGATTGAATAAGATTTTTCTTTAAGGGCTTCATCGATCCTGAAGTTAACAGTAGCCATCATATTTCCCAAGTATTTAATGTACTAGGAATATTGTAATGCAAATTGCATTACAAGTCGACTTCGCATAACCACCATTATGTTAAATGGTGAGTGATTTAGTGGAATATTCTTTAATTTTTTATATGAAAGAAGATACCTTGAATCGTGTCAAAAGAAGCATAGATTTTTTATCCATACCTCTAGTGTTCATTCTTTATAGTAAAATTTTAATCGTTAAACCCACTAAAGCAGAACCGATGATGACTCTGAGCACACTTTGATTAAATTTAAATAATGCGACTACAGCTAAAATTGCAATAATGGCAGAGATATAATCAAAATTCCCTTCAAAACCCTGTGGCCAAAGCACGTGGTAACATAAAAAGAGTGCCAAATTTAAAATTACGCCCACCACGGCAGCGGTAATGGCGGTTAAAGGGGCAGTAAATTTAATTTGATTGTGTGTGGACTCTATAACAGGTGCTCCGGCTAAGATAAAGAAAAATGAGAAAATAAAAGTAAACCACGTGACGATGATTGCACCTAATGCACCTGCAATAAATTGATATTCAGCACCCAACAGCGAATGGTTATAAGCTGCTAAGAAGCCGACAAAAGCCACCACCATGATCAATGGGCCGGGAGTACTTTCACCTAGGGCTAAACCATCGATCATTTGAGTTGGGGTGAGCCAGTGATAAAAACCGACAGCGCCTTGATAAACGTAAGGCAGAACAGCATAAGCACCACCAAATGTCAGAAGTGCAGCTTTAGTAAAGAACCAAGCCAGTTGAGTATAAGAATGACTCCATCCCAAAACTGCTGTTAAAGAGATGAGTGGAATTGCCCATAAAAGTGCTGAAATTACAGTTATTTTGATCAGATGAGACCATTTAAAAACAGCATGTTCAGGTGTAGGGGTATCATCATCAATAATTGCACGTCCATAGGATTTTTGACTGGACTGATGTGCATTTAGCTTAAATAAATCAGGATACTTTTTACCGACCAAATAACCCGATATCGCTGCACATAAAACGATTAAAGGGAAAGGAATATTAAAAATAAATATTGCAAGAAAAGCGATAACTGCAATCGCCCATAGAAATTTATTCTTTAATGAACGACTGCCAATACGATACGTGGCATGAAATACAATTGCGGCAACTGCGGGCTTAATGCCATAAAACAAACCGGCAATGATCGGGACGTTGCCATATTTCACATAGACCCAAGACAGCCCAATGAGGATAAAAAGAGAAGGTAGAATAAATAAAACCCCTGCAACGATGCCACCTTTGGTTTTATGCATTAACCAGCCAATATAAGTTGCAAGTTGTTGAGCTTCGGGGCCGGGTAAGAGCATGCAATAATTCAATGCGTGCATAAAACGCTGTTCTGAAATCCATTTTTTTTCTTCAACTAACTCTTGGTGCATAACAGCGATTTGCCCGGCAGGACCACCAAAGCTAATGAATCCCAGTTTTAACCAAAATTTGAATGCTTGCCAAAAGCTGATAGATTCAATTTCTGTTTCATCTATTAAAGATGGCTTATTATTCATGTTAAATTCCTTTGAAAGTCTGCATATAAGCCATCAAAAATATGGTTTGAAAGATGGAGTAATTGATCATCATCTGTGATCGTGCTTCTTAAGCCTTGCAAGATTTTTTCAATGCCTAAGGCTTCGGCAGGCTCATTTCCCCCAACATCTAAAAAATGAACAATTTCAGCGATTTTATTTAAAGCAGGGTTTTGTAATTCAAAGCTATGCATTAACACTTCAAAAGTGACTAGATGATTGATATGGGTAAATTGGGCATCATCAAAATCAAAACCTAAGGTATCTTTGGGGCAATCATTGGGATGCTCTAACCAAATAAATTTTGCCTGAGGGTCTACAAATTTCTGAATGATCCATGCCGATGCCAAACGGTCAACCCAAGGACGCTTTCTGGTTGCCCAGATTTTATTTTGAAAATCTTGCTTGCATAGGACTTTTAATTGCTGTTCAAAATTATTGGGTTCATCGTATTCACCTAACCGGGCAATAACTTGTTCTAATCGGGTGAGTTCATTCAGTGTTTTGCTTTGATGAGTATTTGGGAAAAAATCTATTTCTATCAGTGAATTGAGGTTTTTTCTTAATTTTCGAATCTGTTTGAGATGTTCTTTTTTCTTATTTTCCTCAAGCGTATTTTGTATTTGTGAAATTTCAGTTCTCAGTTCTTCATATTCTCCAGTTCTGTCGAAAAGTTGAGCAAGGTCTAAATGTGCAGGAGGTTCAGTCTGAAAGATATAGGCATGCCCATGTTCATTAAGATGATCATGAACAACAGACTCAAATTTTTCAGAATGTGCTTCGGGTAAGAGGTAAACACCATCTCTTAAAGTTGCTGCACCATTTGACTTTAATGAACGCCAAATTCGCATTCTTGCGGTTGTGCTTTGACTGGGAAGTGATGAGATCAGTAATGATATTTTCATGTTATAAAATCAACAAATTTTGTTTATCTTATAACTATTTTAAAAGATTAAAAATAGTTTTCCTTTAATAAGAATATATGTAAAAGTCATAAAAGATTTGCTAATCCCAATAAGCTATTCACTAACTTGTAAATATCGGTATACCGCCTGACGACTAATCCCAAAAGCTTTCCCTAATGCCATTTTCGATGGATACGTCCCCTCCTTCCATGCTTGTCGTAAAGCTTCAGCTTGGTCAGGCTTTAGTTTATGCACCCGACCTTTGTACTTCCCCTGAGCAGAGGCGAGTTTTATTCCTTCCTTTTGCCGCTCTAAAATGATCTCACGTTCGAACTGTGCAAAAGCACCCATCATTTGAAGCATCAAATTATCCATCGGGGTGGATTCGGCTGTAAAAGTAATATTTTCTTTTACAAACTGGATGGCGATCCCTCGTTTGACCAGTTTATCTACTTCAGTGACCAAATCTTTTAGGCTTCGCGCAAAACGATCCATTGAATGTACAATCACCCTGTCCCCTTCCCGGACATAGTTCAACATTTCCTGAAATTTAGGTCGGTCAGTATTTTTACCTGAAGCACGGTCAACAAAAATCCGGTCGACCTCAATTCCTTCAAGTTGACGTCCAGTGTTTTGCTCGACAGAACTTACCCGGACATACCCTACTTTTTGGCCTTTCACTTTTTCACGCCCCAATTGGATAAAAATGAAAAATTTCGTAAATTATAATTCTTTAACACTAAAGTTACATGTTACTTATGATTAAAAATCATTTAAATGATACATAATTTCATGAACTTTCAGATTGTAACTTTAGGGTATACTTTAAAGTTACACAAAACATCTATATGAAGACTAAAGTCCAAATTAGTGTTTATGTTGGTTCAATGTATTACATTTCGTATTTTCTATTTGTAACGTAATTTCAGTAATATTATGATTATGTTTTAGAACTTCTAAGGCCTTTTGATAGAGTTGATCTGTATTGCTATTCGGAGCAACCAAATGAGCAGTTAAATGAATATTTCTTGAGGATATAGCCCAGACTTTCAACTGATGAATCCCTTCAACGCCCTCTAGCTTCAATAAATCATTTCTTAACGACTCAATATCAATCTCATCAGGAACTCCTTCAAGCAGAATATGAATACTTTGTTTTAATAAAATCCAAGTTCGAGGTAAGACCCAGAAGCCAATTAACACAGCGATTACGGTATCAACCCACATCCACTGGGTAAAATAAATAACTATTCCTCCGATAATCACGCCTATCGATCCTAGAGCATCACTAAGAACTTCTAAATATGCACCTTTTATATTTAGACTTCCTTCAGCACTAGCAGAAAGGATTTTCATTGAAATCAAATTTATGACCAAACCAATGACCGCGACAATCATCATTCCAACACTTTGAATTTCAGCAGGATTCGTAAAACGTTGATAAGCTTCATATACAATATATATTGCTACCACAAAAAGCATCACCGCATTAAACAGAGCCGCTAAAATTTCAAATCGCTGATAGCCAAAAGTTCTTTTATCATCTGCGGCTTTTTTACCAATTTTGATAGCGGCAAGAGCAATAGCTAAAGCGGCTACATCAGTAAACATATGAGCTGCATCAGATAACAAAGCCAAACTTTGGGTAATAAAAGCAGCGACAACTTCTACTATTAAAAAAGTAGTCGTTAAACCTAAGGCAACCATTAACTTCTTACTATTTTCTTCAGTAACAACCGCATGGCTATGATCATGATGTTCTGACATAAAATATTTTCCTTATTCTATTTATGATGAGCAGAGATATTGGATAACAGCCAATATCTCTGCTGTAAATCGACTAATCTATTGGATTAAGAAACTTTCTTTTCATTTATCCAACGATAAAGCACGGGTAACAGCACCAAAGTTAGTAATGTTGAAGAGATAATCCCGCCAATCACTACGGTTGCCAGTGGCCGTTGAACCTCAGCCCCTGTTCCGGTTGCCAGCGCCATTGGTACAAAACCCAGTGAAGCCACACAAGCTGTCATCAACACTGGTCTTAAGCGCAAAATAGCCCCTTGCCACACGGCTTTATGCACTGGATATTTGTCCCTTAATTCCTTAATAAAGGTCAGCATTACCAGTCCATTGAGGACTGCAACACCAGATAAGGCAATAAAGCCAATTCCAGCTGACATCGATAATGGAATATCCCTTAGCCAAAGGAACAGCACACCACCGGTCAAGGCAAAGGGTACCCCGGTAAAGACCAATAGACTTTCTTTGACATTGTGAAAGACCGCCATCAGTAAAATAAAGATAGTGATTAAAGCCAGTGGAATCACGATTTGCATCCGTGCTTTGGCTGAAGCCAAATTTTCAAACTGACCGCCATATTCTATCCAATAACCACTTGGCAAAGTGTATGCTTTGAGCTGTGTCTGTACATCAGAAACAAAAGACCCTAAATCACGCCCTTCAACATTCGTTGTAACCACAACTCGGCGTTTACCATTTTCTCGACTGACTTGGTTGATTCCTTCAATGGTCGAGACTTGCGCGACATCCGACAATAAAATACTGCCACCATTTGGAAGCTGAATAGGTAACTGGGAAACAGATGCGACACTACGGTCTTGCTCTCCAAGACGGATAACAAAATCAAAACGACGATCGCCTTCTAAAATCTCTCCCACGCTTTGTCCACCAATACTGGTTGCCACAAGGTCTTGAATTGAACGCACACTCAAACCATATTGTGCAGCCAAAGTTTTATTTACCTCGACATTCAGTAATGGCAAACCTGAGGTCTGCTCAACTTTCACGGCACTGCTACCCGATATTTGCTGAATGATTTTGGAGATTTTAGTCGCCTCAGTATTGAGGACATTCATATCATCACCGAAGATTTTCACACCAACATCACTACGCACACCTGAGATCAATTCATTAAATCGGAGTTCAATCGGTTGTGAAAATTCACTATTATTGCCTGGAATCGTGGCTAAATACGTCACCATACGGCCACGTAATTCATCTAAACTTTCTTTAGGATTTGGCCATTCTGAACGAGGCTTTAACATGATATAGCCATCTGAAATATTGGGTGGCATGACATCTGTTGCAACCTCGGCTGTACCCGTTCTGGCAAATACTGCCTTAATTTCAGGGAAACTCTTTAAAAGAAGTTTTTCAGTATTCTCCTGAATACGTAAAGACTCTTCTAAGCCTGTACTTGGTGAACGTAACTGTTGTACCGCAAAGTCTCCTTCACTGAGCTGTGGTGCAAATTCACTGCCGAGTTTGGTACTGATAAATCCCGTAATCACTAATACACACAGTGCAAAAGTCAGCACAACTGCTTTGTATTGATACGAAATATCAAGAGTTTGCTGATATTTAGCTTTTAGCCATAACATCCAACGACTTTCTTTTTCTTGAATATCGCCTTTGACCCACAATGCCACAGCAGCAGGCACAAAGGTGATCGATAAAATAATGGCTGCAACAAGGGCGAGTACCACTGTCAATGCCATCGGATGGAACATTTTTGCTTCCACACCACTTAAAGCAAAAATCGGCAAATACACCACCAAAATAATAAGCTGACCAAAAATAAGAGGACGACGTGCTTGGCGGGCAGCCAGAAAAACTTCCTTAAAGCGTTCACTTTGTGTGAGAGGTCGTTTTAACAGTTGCTGTGTATGGGCTAAACGCCGGATACAGTTTTCGACAATCACCACAGCACCATCGACAATGATGCCGAAATCGAGTGCACCTAAACTCATCAGATTGGCACTGATATTTTTCTGTGCCATCCCGGTTAAGGTAAACAGCATAGAGAGTGGAATGACACAGGCAGTAATCAAGGCAGCACGGATATTCCCTAAAAACAGGAACAGAATGATGATGACCAGGATTGCTCCCTCTACCAAGTTTTTCTGAACGGTTTTAATCGCCTTCTCAACCAAGGTAGTACGGTCGTACACCGTTTCAATCACTACCCCTTTAGGCAAACTATTCTGAATATCTTGAAGCTTGGCATCCACAGCTTTAGAAACAGTCCGGCTATTTCCCCCCATCGCCATCATGGCAATCCCTAAAACGGTTTCTTTGCCGTTATAGGTTGCCCCACCGGTTCTTAAATCATGCCCAATAGAGACTTGCGCAATATCACCAACCCGAATTGGGCTGCCATTTGGGCTACCCAGCATGGTGTTCTCAATATCAGAAAGCCCATTGAATGTACCCGGTACACGTACCGTCAGTTGCTGACCATTGTCTTCAATATAACCTGCACCTCGGTTCTCATTATTTTGCGCTAAAGCCTGTTGCAGTTGTTCTAATGAGATATTCAGTTGCTGCATCCGGTTTAAATCGGGAGAGACCACATAGGTTTTTTCAAAACCACCAATACTGTTGACCTCTGCAACTCCCTTAACACGTTGCAGTTGAGGACGCACAATCCAGTCCTGAATCTCACGTAAATCCATCGGCGTGTATGCAGTTCCATCCGGCTTTTTCGCATTCGGATCTGCCTTCAGTACCCATTGATAAATCTCACCGAGACCCGTAGAAACGGGGGACATCGTCGGTGCGATTTGTGCAGGCAACTCAGATTGCGCCTCCTGTATCCGTTGGTTAATCTGCTGACGGGCCCAATAAATATCAGTCCCATCTTTAAAGACAATGGTGACTTGAGAGAGTCCATAACGGGATATGGAACGGGTAAGCTCCAGATCCGGAATGCCAGCCATGGCATTTTCAATGGGATAGGTAATCCGCTGTTCGACTTCAAGCGCAGTAAAACCCTTGGCTTGAGTATTAATCTGGACTTGGGTATTGGTAATATCGGGTACAGCATCAATCGGGAGTTTCTGATAGCTATACACCCCGACCGCAATCCAGGTACAGACAAAGAGCAACACCCAAATCGCATTTTGTATGGAAAACTGAATGATTCGTTCGAATAAACCTTCTGGTTTTGGCAGATCAGAATTAATGTTCATGGCCTGCCTCGTCTTTTTCTAATTCAGATTTCAACAAGAAACTGCCTTGAGCGATATACTTCTGCCCTTCAGTCAGCCCAGAAATCACTTCAAGCCATTGTCCATCACTTGAAGCCTGCCCCAATTGCACTTTCTGTGCTTTTAAGTGGACTTGACCTTTTTGTTCTGAATCTACGATGAAAATACTGTCTTCACCTTCAATACTTTGCAGCGCAGACTTTTGAATCCGAAGGGCTGATTTTGCTGTAGCTTCCGGAATCAACACTCTCACTAACACATTAGAACGCAACTCAGTAGCTTGCGCATCGAGTTTTGCGCGCACCACCAGACGCCCTGTTTGTACATCTGCCTGAGAGGTTAAGCTTTGTACAGTAGCTTTATAGATTTGATCTGAATCATTCACTTTAAAGTCAATTTTTTGCCCGGCTTGCAGTTGACCTGAGAATTGATTCGGCAAATTAAACTCAAGCCATAAATCTTTCAGCTGTTCAATGACAAAGAGCTGATTAGCCAGTTGCACATTTTCACCGACCACAATATCTTTTTGACTGATCACCCCAGAGATCGGTGCTTTAATCAGAAAACGCCCATTGTTATTGCCACTTGCACCTAATGCATTTAAACGTGCTTGTGAGGACTGGACAGTAATCTGCGCTTGACGGTAGGCATTTTCGGCACGCTGGTAATCCTGTTTGGCAGAAATCCCCTGTGACCAGAGTTGCTGTTCGCGCTGGTAATCTTTACGGGCCAAATCCAGATTCACCTGTGCCATACGCAGATTTGCCTGTTGGTCGATCAGTTCAGGCACGATTAGTACAGCCAGCGTTTGTCCTTTTTGCACGCTCTGTCCTAAAGCCACATTGACCTGCTCGACATGACCACTAAAATTAGGCGATATATGCGCTTGTTGATCGGTATTCACCACCAATTTACCTGGCAGGGTTGTCAGCTTTTCAACCAATCCTGTGGATGCAACAGCAACTTTTAAACCTTGTTCAACCATTTGTTGGCTGGTCAGTTGTATTTCGCCTTCTTCAGCATGTCCTTCTTCAGAACTATCTTCATCAGAATGTTCGGCATTTCCCTCATCATGACCATGCCCCTCAGATTCAGTTTTTTTTGAACTTAACCAAATAACCAGACTGACCAAGACCGTAATCAGAATCAAAATTGCAATCATGAGAGACTGGGATATTTTTCCGTTTTGCTTGGCGTTCATTTTATCGTGCTCCCCCATTGATTAAATTTTGCGATGCTTCGACTGCCTTTTTATTCAGTTGTGTATAGGCATCCGAACGGCTAATTTCTTCATAACTTGTGCCAATACTGAGTGCCTCAGCTGCGAGGGCAGTTTGCCAAGCTTGACGTAGAATTTGTAATTGACCCAATCGAAGATTCTGCAGTTGGGTGGTTGCTTGCTGAACGTCGGTAATGGACAGTTTCCCTGCCTGAAACCCTTGTAAAGTACGGCTCTGAACTTTGGTCGCCAAAGTAACTTGTGCTGTTGTGGCATCGAACTGGCTACGTAAACCTTTGAGCTGATGCATGCTGTTGGCAATATTGAGTATTTGTTGCTTCAGCTCACGCTGCTGCTGTTGGTTCAGCAATATTTGCTGTTGCTGGACCATCGGGATCGCATATTGCTGGCGGTTAAAAATATTCAGTGGAATAGCCACGCCGATTGCCAAAGTCGTATCGTTGCTTTCATTAGGGGTTTTGCTACGTTTCATGCCTACATTTAAAGTCGGATTGGGACGTGCCTGAATTCTTAAATTTTCAATTTGATGATCCGATTGCTGAATGTTCAAGGCATAGAATTTTTCTAGCCACCCTTCAGCAATATACCGTTGCACAGTTTGGAGACTTTGCTCTGGCCAAGGGATAGCGGTTTTATTCAATTGAAGATGTGAAGATGTTTCTCCCCCCCACAAATTAGACAGCTGACGACCGGCAGCTTGTTTATTCAGCATCGCTTGCTGATAAAGTCGTTGGATTTCTAGCGCTTCAATTTGGGTACGCTCAAAATCAACCAGGGCAATACTGCCTGCCTGATAGCGTTTCTGGGCACTGTCCAGATTGGCTTTACTTGTTTTTAACTGTACTGAATAAGCAGACTGCTCAACCTCAGCAAGTGCAAATTGCGACCATGCAAATTTAACAATCAGTTGGCTTTGTGCCTTCCATAATTGCTGTTGCAATTGGATTTGTTGATTCGAGGTATTGGCAATCACCCGGTTCAGCTTACGCTGACCAAATAGATCTAGAGGTTGACTAACGCCAACATTGAATTCCTGTTCTTGACCTGAGCCAAAGCCAGACTGTTCTAAACTTATACTTGGATTCTGCCATAACCGACTTTGCTGAATATTCAATTCAGATATTTGCTGAACTTGTTGCCACAGCTTGTCTTGAGTCTGGTAACTTTGTACTTTTGCTAAAGCGGATTCAAAGCTGGTAACGTTTTCAGCATAGCTATATTGCATAGCCGCTGCACATATACAAGCAACCAAGCTATGACGCAAGAGTATAATTGATTGTGAAGACATGATTTTTCCCACTTATTTAAATAATAAAAGTGGTGGGAATGTTTTAGGCTACCCCACCATGAGCGGGGAAAATTCGGGAGGTGGGCTTTGTTGAAACAGGTCAGGAGCCTGATAGCTGTTTTTCCAATGAAATTGTGGATTCACTTTAACTTCAGAGCTTGGATGAAACACATCTACTTTTTCATTTTGTACAATCAAATGCGTCATCGATGGTAGATGATCTTGATGATCTTCACCGATTTCTAAATCGCTACTGAATGTTTTTATGTTTTCTGACTGTCCATTATGATCGTGTTGACGACTATCGCTGGCACACAAGGTATTTTGGTGATGACCAAAATGATAACTCTGCTGTGATTGAGGCTGTTGTTCATGGACACAAAAGGCCGCCGCCACATTCCAAAAGCTTTGGAACATGAACAATCCAACCAAGACTGTAATCCATGTAGTAGAACGCATCATCATAACAATCGAAAAATTTGTACCAAGTATAAGGCTTAGAGCCACTCCAAGGTCAAGCTTAATAAATTAAATTAAACATTCAATGAACACTGAATAGCCGGCACTTTTGCAAATTTACCTTGTCTCTATAAGCTCACATCAATTTCAGGTAAGAATAACAATAGATAGTGAACCGTACCGGGTTTGTCGGAGACTTTTTATTTAAGTTAGGCCACCTGACCTAACGGGTTAATCTTATCATTGTACATTGCTTCAAACTCAAAAGGCGATACATTGTCAACGGCATTCTAAAATTGACCCCTTTTACCTTACAAATGGCAAAGTAAAATTGCCCCCTGAAATCAGAGAAAGAGCGGTTCAATTATTGATTGAATCTGAAAAAGATTATCCTTCTACTTGGGCAGCAATCACAGCTATTGATCCTAAAATCGGTTGTACTCCTGAAACATTGCGTGTTTGGTATCAAAAATATTTAGATCAACAAAATCCTGTCAAAGTACAACAGATATCTGATCAAAAAAAAATGAAGGGTAATCCCCCCTAAAATACTAGCTCTTTAAAAGAGGCAGTATTATGCTTTTACAACATGGTGTTTAACTTGAGAAACTGAATTTAAAACAATCTACTGTAACTCTTCCAGACAGATATGAAATTAATCCACCCCTAACCCTTTAAACACCGCATCCACCGGATCTGCATAAAAGCTGGTCTGGAACTTGGTAAACAGTTCCACAGGAATCGTTGGGATATCTGCCGCACTACTCATTGGTAAAGCAACCTTCTTGGCACCCGCATCAAAAGCAACTTGCAGACATTCGGCAATACTTTCCACCGGTGTCACTGAACCACCCAAGCTCATATCACCCAGTACCACCATCTGACTTTGTACCGATCGTCCTAAGAGGCCAGAAGCGAAAGCCACTAAACTTGGCAGAGCAAGATGGCTGAGCGGGCCGGTATTCTGTAATTCCACCACATGTAAGTGGAAATCATGTTCCAGCACCTTACTGCCCCCCGAGATCCGGGATGCATTGGCCTTGAAGTAATCAAAAGCAATCTTGACCTGTTCTTTGGCACTACTTGAATTCCATAAGCCAGATGTCGCCAATTTTCCTGAACCTTTAGTGACTTGAAGTTCTAAGCGGTATAAGCCTGGCATGCCCTTATTACTGAGGCCAATGGTATACAGGAAGCCTGGTTTAGCAGGACCTTCGGGAATAAGTCCACCTCCACCCTGCTCTTTTACCGAAACAAAATGCTCTTCTAGGGTGTCATTGTCGATATAGCTAAAATGCACATCATAGAATTCCATCCCCCCAATTTTTTTCAGCTGTTCTTTGACCCGACGGCGCACCTGCAGCGCATATTCCAGGCATTGCCGTACATCTTCTTTGTTAAATTGACCATGTGGGTAGAGCAGCTTCATCAATCCAGAAACCGTCTTGCGAACGGCAATCACATCACGCTGATTCAGGTTATTCCCTAGCTTAAAGTACTTCTCAATGGCATCCGCAAAACTACGCTTACGCATTTCCCGGAAGAACTCAGCCAGATAATCAACGATCAAGCCATAACGGTTGGTAAAGAATTCCGGGCGCATTTTCGGAATTTCCCAACCCGGGATATAGGCATGAAAGCGATCAAAGAATGCTGAATCGATCATGGCTTCAGGAAAAGGAGCCAATAAGTGGCTAGTCTTCACCAAGGATTCAACACTTTGGTTAATATTACCCACAAAAACCATCGAAGCTGAGGCTTCCATCTGTTCACGACCACGGGCAAAAGATCCTGAGGCCATGTAGTCTTTCATGATCTGTACGCCATCTTTGTCCTTAAAGGAAATACCAGCAACTTCATCAAAAGCTACCACATCCCATAAGCCCACCAGACCAATACGGCGGCTACTCATGTTATAGAACAGGTTGGCGACAGTCGTTTGTCCACCGGAGACTAAAATACTATTCGGTGAACACTCTTTGTAAATATGGCTTTTCCCGGTACCGCGTGGTCCCAGTTCACAAACGTTATAGTTATTTTCAACGAACGGAACCATACGCGCTAATAGGTGCCATTGCACATCCTCTTTTAACGAAGCCGGTTCCATGCCGATCGAACGGATTAAACTCTCGCGCCACTGATCAGTGCTTAATGCTGCTCTGCCACTGAAAAGTTCATCCATATTCATATTCGGCATTTGAATCGGCTTGAGTAAGCTCACGCCAAATGGAGAACTAGTCTGTCCTTCTTCAAAATAATAACTGAGCGTAGCAATGACCCAGATACCACCAACAAGTAATTTTTCATACTCTTTGACGATGCCTGCCGAGATTTCGGCATCTTTGATGCCAAGATTACTAAATGATGCTTCGTATTTGTCTTTACGCTCATTCAGCTTTACAGTCACCCGATCAATGACCTTATAACTGCCCCGTTCACGGACCAGGGATTTCACCTTCTCGGCTTCATCCGGTCGGACGTAGTTCTCAGCCAGTACGGTCTTTACGTTACGTAGTCCCTGTTCAATGATCTCTGGATCATCCGAGGCACAGTACATCCCCAGCAGGTATTCGAGTACATAGACAGGGACATTGGCCCCTTCTTTGATCAGTTTAGTTAGATCCTTACGTACCACCCGCCCAGCAAAGTGTTCATTCAGCAGCTGATCCAGTTCTTTATCGTTAGCAGATTCCATGTAGGCTACGCTCTATCGTTAATTCGTTATTAGAAGAAGTCATCGGTAAATGCCAAATCAATGGTGACCTTATAGCGTTGCATCTCGATATTCAGGTCTTTGTCTTTCAGTACCAGGAAGTAATCTTTCTTACGGTCAAAATCAGTGCCAGACAATGACAGTCTGACCTGTTTGACCCGATCGGCAACAGAGTCGGTAGTGCTATCAAAAGTCAAAGTTTCTTCACTGGAAACTTTAAGATCCCCATCATAAATGGCAATGGATAAAGTCACTGGCATGACCAGCTCACTGACAGCTTCGGTTTGCATCAAATCAAACTTCTGGATGTTATTGACCATCTTCAGCGTGGATTTGGTAGAAATGACCTCAACTTTACGCTTGGTCCGCTGTCCAGCCTTTTCACCACGTAGCTGTTTTACCATCAGTACCGGTACCACAATTTCCTGAGGCATGATGCCGCCATGCACGAAACGTGAGCCTCCTACGAAATGGAAACGGTTCGCCCCTTTTGGAATCCAGAAATCAGTCGCAGATAATGTGCCTGCCGTAGCTTGGGTTGAGCCTTTCCAGGCTTCCTTGCTCTCTGGTAAACCATGCCCAATCACATAGCGTTTTTTGCTCTTCAATGTATTGGCAGGTTTTTCAGTCAAGCTTGAACGATCCGCAGATTCCAGTTTACTTTGCTGGAACAGGAAGCCATGGTCGGCTGTAATCAACAGGGTAGAAATATTGAAGTGCATTAAGATTTTGCGGCTGAGTTCGGTCAGCTCTTCAATAGCATGTTCTACCGCCATAAAGGTTTCTGATTCTGTCGAGGCACTGTCACCGCGTGCATCAATCACGTTGTGATAAACGTAAATCAGCTCATGATCTTTCAGCGCTTCACGGCCTTCATCACGCGACCAGCCTTTTACCATTTCAGCGGTTACTGCCAATCCATTATAGGCAGCCAGAATTTTGGATCGTGCTGCAGTCCCTTTGCTGGACTGCCCATCTACTAAAACATCATCACCTGCGGCCTCTTTGTACTCCAAAGTCTGATGCGGCAACAACGAGGCCATGCCAAGTGTGGTGTAACTTGGGACAACGCCCAGCTGTGAAGACAAGGTCGCTTCAGAATAACGCTTTTCATTGATACGATCACGCAGCTCTACCGCAGCTTCATAACGGAAAGCATCACTGATAATCACCACAATACGGCGTTTCGTTGCGGAACTGAGTAAGGGTCTAACGTGAGTATCGTAGAAGTTCTGCTGATTTGGGATATCTGCCATTTTCCAGACATTCAAGCGTTGCTCAGCTTCAATCCGCTCGCCCCAGTTGCGTGCCAAGTGGTCAATAAACCAGTAGGAATAGCAATTTTCCACTTCTTCATCGAGTTTTTTCAGGATATCGACATGAGCGCGTTGAGAAGCAGCACTGTAGTGGCGATAGGCCATATCAAAGCGATACAACTCCTGCTCGTAGGCTTTATACAAAGCTTCACTGGAGTCGAAATAGAAACCGGCATCAAACTGCTGTCGCAGGCTAAACAGCTCAATGGCTGCCTGCAACGCTGTATAGACAGTACGATATTTACGGCGTGTTGCATCATCCTTATGTTTGGAAGCCCAATAACCATCCAGACGGGTAGAAATAATCGTTCTGAAATGTTCCAGTTCAGCTTTGGTTGCTGCAGGGATATGACTGGCCAAATCAACAATGATCTTTTGTTCAATCACTTCAAAGGTCATGACATCCAGCAGCTGCCCCAGATCAAAGGCCCCGACCCTCTCCTGGATCCGCAGTGCATTCGCCACGGTCTGGGAAAGCGTATCGAAGGTTGGGTAGTATTTAGAACTGTCTCTCCAGCGCGACAAAAAGGCTCTAGCCGTCGCACGGGAGCTGACGGATGACATCACCAGTTCTTGAGCCCATAGCGGTATATCGCCCAGGCTTTCACAGAAACCTGTAGTCATCAAACGGATAAAGAACGTACCGAGCTTGAATGGTGCTTCCCCATTCAATTCTTCAACCGATGCTGGATAACCAATTTCCGCCTGTAATGCGGTGACCAAAGCTGGCACCAGTTGGAATTTTTCCAGTTCAGCAAAGGAGTCTGGATTGACTTCCAGAGCCAGGTTCTGCTGTACCATTTCATCTGCCAGTGCCAGAACGATATGCATGAGTTCGGCACTGTCGGCCTTGACCACAGCTGCAATCATGGCCATATCCAGATTCTGTTCATCTGCATCAGGCTGGGTATAACGTTTTAATGCGCTCAGACGGGCTTTGGCTTTGAGGAACTCTTCACGTTTGGCCAGATGTTCTCTTAAACTTTGTTGCTGTAGCCCAAGCTCATTGAAAATAATCGAGAAACGATCGGCATAGAAGATGCGTGAATAGAGCTTGATGTCCAGTAACCAGTCTTTTTCAGTTTCAGGCTCAGGACTTGGAAAATACAGCAAGTATTTGCCCTGCTGATCCTCAAGTTCCAGTTTAAGCTTAATCGCAAGGCTGGATTCTTCTGCCATATTCAGAATATGAACATCATTCAGTTTTAACGCCTTTACTTCTTCGCTAAAGGACTGTTCCGCATCGTACCAGAAGACAATCCGGTGCTGTTCAATATAAAAGGCTTGTTCCAGACCTTGTTGTAGTTGACTTAAATTCATGCAACGACCTCATCAAGGTCTAGTACCGGAGAAAAAGCATTCATCATTTCTCCCCCGTAATCGCTTTGACTTCAGCCAACAAGTCCCCAAACTTGCCATAATTGACTTTCACCCCATCATCCAGATCTAACGTAATACGCTGATCGGCATAATGACGCAGCTTTTCTTCAAAAGTACTGAGTTCAGCCTGTTGCTTATGCAAGTCTTGCAGTTTTTTCTCGATGCGTTTGATTTCAGCCGCAGAGTCACTGCTTTCTTTTGCTGTTTCCAGAGAATTAGCATAGGCGGACATTTTGGAAATCAGTGGCATAACATATTCGGTACGCATACGCGCCAAGGTGCTTTCGTTATAACGATGCAAATACACCAACGCCTGGAAAGCCCCCTGTTTACCACTGCTGAATAGCCAGTAGATCGGGCGCTTTTTATAGGTCTGCATGTGATCTTTATAGAACTTGCTGGCGAGGTAACGGCGAATGGTGTCTTCAGCCGTTTCACTGGCTTTTTTATCTAAGCTTTCTGCGAGCCACTGCATATTGGCATCCAGTGTCTCTTTCCCCCAAACGGCAGTTAAGAACTCTCGAATACGGTGCGTTGCATCATCTTCAAACCAGTGCATTTCGGTCAATGGAATAATACCGTCAGCATCTGCCGGGAATGTTTGATAACGGCTAGCATCAAAGTCTTGATTACCTGCATGGGCATAGATCAGACCTGGTTCATCCAGACTATAACGCCCCATCATGCAGCCAAGTGCATAAGAGACTAAACGCTGGCTGTCTTTTTCACGGTCGGCACGAGTTAAAGTGATCTGTTCATCTGGTACGTCTGGTGTAAGTTCATCCTGTAAACCATAAGCATCAATAAACAGCTTATTGTTTTCTTCTTCCAAGCGTTTCATTTCAGCCACGGCGTCAGTATTTTGCTGTTGCCATGTGTTAAACGCTAGTTCTAAGTTTGGCTGTTGGCTACGAATAATGGGGTTTTGGGTAAAGTCCCATGAGGTTTCGTAGGAGTCCCAATCATATTTAGATAATTGAACACAAACCTTAATATTTTCTTCATTAGCTGCTTGTACATCAAATGGAAGTTTATTTATTTCGCCAACTCCAAAATGTAAGGTAGGATTCATAAGATTCATATAGTAGAAAACAACTTTTGAATTTAATAAACCTAATGTTGTTATTAAATTATTTGAAAAAACCATAGAACCTGTATTTTCAAATATAAAGCCTTCATCTACTAATCTTGCACAAAAAAAAGAACTCGAAATATCTGTCCAGGTTACGCCAGCTTTAAAATAATATGATGGATTTCGAATGGTAGAATTACGCTGCTGTTTAATTGCAAATCCATTTTTTTCCCAATTAATAATATGATTTCTGTTTCCATACCATTTTCTTGCAGTACCACCATCATTATGTGGGAACCATTTATTTAAATTAATTTGATTATTTTTGGCTACAAAATTGATCTTAGTATGATTGACTTCATACCACTCTCTTACAAACCTAGGTTTATCTCCGCTTGTTAGTCCACTTTTAGCATTAGCTATATCCGCTAATGCTGGCATTTTCTCAAAATTATCACGTATAGAATTACCTACCCAATATGCTATAGGACTACATGGTATTTTTTGGAAATCTTCTTGAATGGTTGTATCAAAGCGATTTAAATTATTTTTTAATAGGTATTGTTTTTCCTCATGATTTTTATCTACTAATCTGAAGAAAGCCGGCTTTACACCCCCTATATGTTTTTTTTGACCTACGAATGCTACAGTCTGTACAACTTCGCCTGATATCTCTGGAAAAGCTCGGGCTCCCAAATGAGCCATAGTCCAAATTGAATGATTTAGAAGTAATTTTTCCCGCATGTTTTGATATGATGTTAAAAACATCCATCCCTGCATTGTTACCATACTACTAGCACCAGATTCTTTACAAAAATCGAAACCACGTTCTATAAACATGGCAAAGAGGTCTGATTTACTATCAGGATAGTAATCTTTAGCGAATTCTTTTAAGTTTGTAATTGTATTCGCACCCATATACGGCGGGTTAGCGATTACAGCATCATATTTTTTCGCTAAAAGTTTTGCTTGTATAACCAAAGGCAATAATTTTTTAGCAGCGGCTTTCTGTAAGGTATCGCCCTCAATAACCAAGCCTTCTAAGGTATTTTGCAAATCGATAAAATCTTGTTCTGGGCTATCCATACAAATTAAAGAACCAAAAGTTGAGGCTTCTTTAAACTTAGCTAAAACTTCCTGAATCAGCTTAAAACGTTCGTCATTTTCAGGACTGCTTAAATCCTTTTGATCATTGCCAAACAGATCGACATGACTGCCTTTTTGCCATGCTTGGTTTAAGTTGAGATCTTTCCAGATTTGATCTGCATCTAAATCCTGACTGTCTTGTAGCGCAATAATATTCAGCTTCGGTGGATTGCTAAATAAACGGCGGTCATCCTCACGCGCTTTCATCAATAGCGCAAAACTGGCTAACTGCGCGGCACGGGTATCAATATCAATCCCGTACAGGTTGTTTTCCAGAATCAAACGTGGAATATCACGACTGCGGTAACCACGTTCCAAATAAATCGCTTTTAAGCAATCGTAGGCTTCCACCAGAATATGCCCCGAACCACAGGCCGGATCCAGTACCGTAATGCTTTCAGGGTTTAAGCTATCGCCATCTTCACTGATCCGTACATCAATCAGCTGTTTTAACTGTGCATTGACTTCATCGCTTTGCTCAGCCGGCTGAATATAGTATTCCCACCCACTGGCAAGCATACTTTCTGGCTGTGCCATCATCCATAGACGACCAACACTGTTCTGTACCAGGTATTTCACAATCCAGTTTGGGGTGAATAATTGTGTCGCGGCAGGGATATCTTCACTTTTGACAACTTTACCAATCACCTGGTCTTTCTTTTCAGAAATATAGAACTGATACAGCCAGCCAATAATCTGCACATCCGACCAGTCTTCTTCTGGAATACTGCTGACCAGATCACGGATCAACGAATCGGTTTTGGTCAGGTTATCCGGTAATAACAGTTCTGACTCATCAGACACCTGTTCGAACAGGAGTGGCATCACCTGATTCAACGCATGACACTGCGCCAGTAACAATTCACGATAGAGTTCTTCGTCTTTATTGCCATCCAGCTTGAGTTCAGCCACACGGCTGGCATCTAAACCCGGTAGCTCAATGTCCAGACATTCTTCCAGAATCTGCGGCAAGCCTGCACTACCATCGGCACTGCTCAGCACACGGCGACCATGATCCAGTAAGCCTTTGCATTCCATGTAGCGAATGGCACAGAGACGGTTAAACCAGCTATAAGCGATATAATCAATCGTCTGCTCAAAACTGCTGGTTTGAATGCGCTTGATCAGCTTCTCACGTGGTTTCATGACTGATAGCGGAAAAACCTGATCGCCAATCAGCAGCAAGTCCCCTTTCTGTTCTGCCGGTAAAATGCGGTCTGCGGTGATGCCATATTTAGCGGCTTGCTTGCGCATCGCTGCGATAAAATCATTTCGTGCTTGCGGTGCGTATTTTTTAATATTACTGGTATTCATCTTTAAACCTTTAATTAATGACTGATGCCGATATCCCTAACCCGAGTTAGCGGATACGCACACGCTTTTTATCACTCACGATTTTTTTCAGTTCAGCTTTGAGTGCGTCTACAAACTGATCCACTGATTCTTCTGTTTCCAGATAGACACTACTTGAGCTTTTGCTGTAAATGCTGGCGACATCAACTTCGACAACAGGTTTCGGTGGCACTACGGCTGTCACAGACTGTACCGGACTCGCAGCAGGTGTTGATGTAACTGGGCTGGCTGTAGTTGCTGAACTCGCCACACTCTCGGCTTTGCTCTGAGCCAGTTGTGCCGCTTTGGCCTGACGCTGGATTTCCGCCTGAACTTCGCTTTCCAACTCATACAAGGCTTCATCAAAACGCTCGACGCTGGTTTGAGTTTGCAACATATAGATGGTGGACAGGCTAGTTTCCACTTCAATATCCGTTTTCAGCAGTTGTAGTGGGCGTAATAGCTTGTTACTCAGCTCAGCGGTGGCAATACCACTGTTTTTAATCTCGGCTTCTAACTGTTTGATCTTGTCATCAATGTGTTCTATCGCCTGATTGCGCTTCTCAGTCAACAATTGCTCATTGACGCTTTCCACTGTACGAACCAAATCAGCCACTTTATTTAACAGACCATAGGGCGATTCAAGGGTGGAAATGCGATGTAATTCAGAGAGGGCTTTTTTTGCCACCTCATCACTGCCCAGCGCCTGTTTGTTTTTCTCAAAATGACGTAAGGCCTGTTGCAGTTGTTGCCAGCTTGGCATCTGGTTGCTGAAGAATTCATGAATATCACGATAATCTTCTTCCAGATCCAGATAGTCGTCCTTGTTCTCGACCACGGCCTTAAAGAAATCGAAGCTGTCGCTATTCGCCAGCAGACGTTCCAAAGTCAGAATAGACTTTTCAATCACTTTCTTACCCGGGAACTGCCCAACATCAGTTTTACTCTTATACGACTTAAAGTTGGCTAACCAAGTCTTAAGATGCTGCAAATAGAATTCAAATAGCTCTTTCTCAGTCGCTGGTCCCATCGCCGAGAACAGTTCTTGGGTGAGTTGGCGTGCCTGTTTCAATACCTGATCATCAGTCTGGCGTTTTTTAATGATCGACACATCACGGCGACGGCGGCTGTTTTGTAAAGGCTCAAAGGCATCTTTTAACTGTAAGCTGCCGCCATTTAACTGTAGTGAAATCCGCCCCATCGCAGCCAGCTGACCCACCAACAGTAAAATCTCGGCATCTGGCCAGCCATAAGGACGTTTGGCAAAACGATCCACCACATCTGACACCAGAATACGCTCTGTACCGGTGGCCCGTAGTGCAATGTACTGCTCCACTTCCTGTAGGGCTTTGGGATTGCTCTGACCGCCATCCAGAGACAATCCGAGCTGCGCCATATCATCCACAGTCAAGACGGCGTTCAGTTCACGCCAGGCATCCTGCTGATAGACCTGCAGATAGCTCAGTTTGGTATAAGTGTTTTCCAGCAAATAACGACAAGCCTCATCCAGCTTGGTGGTTGGACTTGAAGATGAAAGTTGTAGATGTTGACCCAAGGCATAACTTTCCGCGTCCAGCAACATTTCTTCGACCCGGACACGCAGGCGTTTTTTACGCTCCTGGTTCTCACGGCCACGGTCTGCCAGGATACGGGTGATATCGGACTGAGTGCCATCATCATTTAACCGAATAAATTTATTGGTTTTCAGCCAGGTGCGCAGTTCATTAAAGAACTGTTTATCGTCTGCCAGTTTAAACAGGACTTGTCCTTCGGCCTGAGTACTTTTACCAATACAGTAAGCTTCAGTATAGAGGTTGTATTCCGTATCCAGCGGAGAAATGATTTCAACTTTCAAATCGCTCTCATACTTGCCATCCAGGCTATGACCATCCAGAAAACGACCAATCTGATAGTCCATCTTGTTGGCTTGATGGCGGTATTTGTTCTGATCGCGCAGTAAATCTTTAAAGATCAGGTTGGCTAACTCTTTATTTTCTTCTGAAGCCGCTAAGTCTGTGGCTTTAATTTTTCGGGTAATATCCCGCTCTTCATTGGTTAGGAACAGGAACTCATCACCATTCCTAGTAATCAGGCTCTCTTTTTCCAGACGCTGCAGGCTCTCTTCAATCCGCTTGCGCAATGCCAGCTTATCTTCATCAATTTTCTCAATCGACAAAGTCACCAGGTTATCCAGCGTACCTTTGATGATATCGACATAGCGGATCATGAACAGGGTACGCAGCATCTGCACATCAAAACCATCCAGGGTCTTATTCTGCCCTGCCTGGTCGATGGTACGCTTCACTGCTGTATCCAGAAATCCTTCCACTGAAGTATAGAAGCGGTGGAAAGGAACCAGGGCACCGACTTCATCTGTAGCAATCGCATTCGCGGCCATCTGGAACGCATCCAACATGGACCGTTCACCATAGGCCAGGTGTGCACCGGTCGCACCGACCTTACGGATTTCTTCAAATACTTTTTGTACCAGCTGAAAATGGTACGGCGCAAAAGGATAGTTATGGATAAAGCTGTCTGGCCCCTCATAGTTCTTTAGGGTTGGGCCTGAACGGTCAAAGGTAATCTGATTTTTTAAGATATCGCCCTTTTGCTCAAACACTGATCTGAGCAATGCTTCTGCTTCTGGGGTTTTACGTAATAAACGTTTCTGGATGACTTCATCGGTATTGGAACTGGACAGTGATAACCGGGTTTTAAAACGACCAGCAATCTTGGAGAAGTCATTGGCTTTGGAAGAAGACATCTCACCTAAAACAGCATCGATGTCTGCCTGTGAGGTGACGATAATCCAAGCGCGGCCTTTACAGATCGTACCCAGGTTTTCAGTAATGGTTTGCAATGTCAGCATCAAGCGGGTATCGCTGCCAATAAACTGCCCCACTTCATCGACCAAGAACAACATGCGTTGCTGGGGTCCTTTGCTGTCCAGGTATTCTTTCACCCACTGACAGAAGTTTTCAACCGAAACACTAAAGGTCTGCTCAGAATCCTCAAACCACTTGTGTGCAGCTTCTGCTGATAGATTCAGTGCCTGAGAAATCGCAGTTTCGACATCATCCTGATAGAACTGATATCCGTCACGTTCTTCTAGCCAAGACATGCCGCTGGATTCCTCAAACGCCTGTTTAAAGCGTTCATACACCCCTTTCTGGCTCAGGTGACGTTCCATATGGGCAATATGTGGATGGTCAGCACTAAAACCCTGATACTCGTTAAACACACGTAAAAACACATTCAGGATCGGATTGCCATCGTCATTGGAACTGGCTTTACTGTCAATGTTAAACAGGATGACATCGGCATGATGGCTAACGGCCTTGCCAATATCGGCACGGATAAATGCATCGCGGATTTTAGTTTCATCAAAGAATTCTGCGGCGCTACGCTCGTTACCTTGCGCATCACGTACCACTTTATTGGCCAGAATATACGACAAGGTTTTCAGGAAATGTGATTTACCTGAACCAAAGAAGCCTGAAATCCATACGCCGACACGGTTGGCAATCGAAGGATCGCTCAGGTCTGTGCCATAAGACTGGAAAAAGTCCCGAAAATGCTTTTCCAGTTCATTGGTGACCACATACTCATCGAGTTCCTGATAAACCGTAGTATTGTCATTCTGGTCTGCTTTTACGACCCCGTTAATCGCACGATCTAATGGCTTATAAAAAAGTTCTTTAATGTTCATCTCAATCCATTCCCCCGAATTCTTATTTCTATTTGCCGTGTTAAGGCACTAATCTGAATGCTCTGTAGTAATTATTGCTTGGAATTTTTCCAAATAAACTCATCGCTTGACCGTCGTAATAACCTGGGTAAAACAGCACCACTGGCTTATGCCCCAGTAACGAATGCAAACTGTTCAATAAGTGATGGGCACGTAACAGTGGCCAAACCGACCCTACCCCAGTCATCAACACAATATCTTGTGCATTGGTGGCATATTTACTCACCAGATAGGGCGCGAACTTATCCATATGCAGTGGGCCTTTCAGCGCTTTGAGCAGCGCCTCATCGCCTTTGGCTTTTTGCATTTGAATGGCTTTATCGATGAAGTTACGCTCAGACAGATAATCCACCACGGCTTGCAGCAGGTTGATATTCACCACCTTCAGCTGACTGTGTTTTTTCTCCAGCATCCCGTCTAGAAAATGCAGATATTCGCGCACCTTCAACTCATCTTCAGGTGCATAATCAAAAATCCAGAAGCCAATTTCATTGCCCAATCCTTGTCCAGTGAGAAACTCGGTTGAAAGTATTCGCTCTGGAATCTGGTTCAGACGCTCATGTATTGTTTGACTCATTGCTGCCCCTCTACAACTAACGCGTCCATACCGACACTTCCATAGATCTTTTAATGCGTTGTTTATAATGTTCTTCCAACAGGCTACGCAGCTCTGCTCTGACGATCACGCGCTGCAACTCCAGCTTACGGGTACTTTTTAAATAACCGGCTTCTGCCAGCATGCGAAACACCACCTGCCCCATTTTTTTCTTGCTGGACTCTTTCCAATCACAGATATCCGGATCACGTTGTGAGCGTTCATCCAAAAAATCTGACCAGATATAACTGTCCAAGTATTGCGCCTGGGAGATATAGGCATCCCTCATCACCGTTTCCATAAACTCAAGCAGCAACAGGTTGCGTTCCAGTGCCCCACAAAAAGCCACCTGAGTCGCCAGCTCATCATCCCCATCCCGCAAAGCTTTCCAGAAATCAGGCTCTAAGCGCTCAAGACGCTTACGAATGGCAGTGGCGTTACGTTGGGCTGAAGCAGGCGTTCTTTTTTGCAGAATATTGTCAATCTGAATGGCCTGATGCCATTGTTCTGGAGTCGCTTCTCGTAATAACAGATCCGCGATCAGCCGGCTTTCACGCACCATCAGGGAACCGCCAATCAGGTCACTGTCATAATGAAATTGTTCTAACATAGCCAATCTCCTATGACGCCTGATCAAACAGGTAAGACGACAGCTTTTCGATATCTGAGCGTTGTAGTACCAAGGGATATTTCAAGGCATCATCCGCCTCAGCCAGCGTGATCGCGGCCTGATATCGCTGCAAAGTATAGTGAGCCAGGGCTTTTTTCACCGGAATCTGTAATCTGCCATCAGGCATGCCGAAGTCTTTTTCGACCAGCGCTTGTTGTGATGAGTTCAATTTTGGATTAGGGATCAGCGTCAGTACAATTTCTTCATGCCATTGCTGATCCTGAGCAGGGCCTACTGACTCAATCGCCATCACAACAGGTGTGCGATCAATTCTGGAGAGTAAAAAGTCCTTAAACTGCTTGCTCTGATGGCAATAGGCACGGACATGCCAGCGAAAACCGGTATACACCAGGGTGTGTGGGGAAATGATGCGTTCATGCCACTGCGGATTCTGCATCGAGGCATAAATCATTTTTAAAGTACTTTGGTTGCGGCAGGCACGCAAAACTTCCCGAATCACTTCAGGACGTACACTGCGATCAGGTAATTGAACTGCTGTAAGATTCGGTTCTGGCATCGCAATAAGGGCATGCGATTCACTGACCAAGCCCGAGAGCATATTGAGATATTCATTGATATGCGCTGTAGTCAGTACAGGCTGGAAGCTGGCCTTAGGCACATAACCCTTGACGGAGGGGTCATGAATCAAGGCATCGGGGTTATACAGCGTATTGTAACGCTTGATATCCGCAGAAGCCTGCTGTCGACTGAGCCCAAACCAGCTCATCAAACGATTGGTAACCAAACGACCTTCCCAGTAAGCAAGCAACTCGATGGCTCGCATTCGAAGAAGCACTTCATGCTTATCTGTCGTCATATACCAATCAGTCAATAAATAGCAGCTTTAAGATTACCCTACAGCAAATATACAGTAAATATTTTTGACGGTATTTAAAGGTAGTATTGCAATCATCAGATAAAAAATATACTAGTATCCTGATGATAGCCGTCAAAGTACGATCTCTAGCAGATCATGGATCCTGGTATAGCGCGTGAATTGAGCTAAGTTTTAGAATGAGAGAAATATGGGTTTTAGATTTCGTAAAAGTATTAAATTATTCCCGGGTTTTAAAATTAATCTGACCCATAAAGGCATCAGCAGTGCCAGCATTGGCAAACCTGGTGCTTCTCTAAATATTGGGAAAAAAGGTACGCGAACCAGTGTCGGCATTCCAGGTACGGGACTATCTTACTCTAAACACCAACCTTACTCTAAAAAGACCCGTGTTCCACAACCGACATCGCTAGAACACACGGAATATAATCCTCAGAATTTAGAACAACCGAAGGCAAAGATATGGCCTTGGATTATTTTTGGAATATTGTGTTTTATGGTGGGTGCCGTCATTTTTTAGCAAGAACCGCATTGTATTTTAATCAAAAAAAAAATGCCCAGATGGATGAATGGGCAAACTAAGGAATTAATATCCTTCAGAAACTCCAGCGCAATTCTCGCTACTTTCAGTAAGCGACTCTGGCTCAATCATGATAGTCTGACTCAATCGAGTCGAGGTAAATCGATCCATCACAATTGGAGCAGAAATTATGCTTGATCACACTCTTGGTTAATGCTGAAAAGTCTTTGAGTTTTAATTAATAAATAATAGTATCCATGTCTACCCTCAACTTTACTTATTTTCAGATAGCAACCAATCGAGAGCACTCATTTTTACAATACCATTATAATTCGCTTCAGTCCCTATCGTGTCTAATGTAAGCAAATACTTGGGATACGAATCAGAAATTTTCTGTAATGGACGTAACTCTCGGCTGAGTGTCTCCTCATTGAGCGTTTCTAATGCCACCTGATAATAAGTTAAATTCTGTAAAGTATCGACAGCAACAAAATCAATTTCATATTCATCAACCCGCCCTACATAGACCGTATAACCTCGTCTGACAAGCTCAAGATAAATCACATTTTCTAAGATATGACCTTGATCAGCATTAGCATCAGGCAACATAATCCGGCGCAATCCGACATCAACTAAATAGTATTTTTCAGAGGATTGTAATAACTCACGCCCGCGTACTTTAAATTGTGCGGCACTATAAAATAACAAACTGTCCTGTAAGCCCTGAATATAGCGTTTTACTGTTTCAAATGAAATTTTAACCCCACTTGAAACAAAGGTATTTTTAATTTTATTGATGGAAATAGCTGAGCCTGTCACGCTTGCCAAATATCTTGTGACACGCTCGAGAGAGTTAATATCGGCAGTATTCAAACGTGGAATAACATCTTTAAACATTACACTGGCATAGACCGCTTGCAAGTAATCATAAGTTTCCTGCTGGCTAGTCATGGCAAGCGTATAAGGGAAACTACTGCGCGTATACATGGCATACAAATCACGATTTGATAATTGTTGGATGATCGGATTATTTTCAATATGCCACTGTTTAAATTCTTGGAATGAAAGGGGTAAAACATGTTGCTCTATATAGCGTCCTGTAAGTAAAGTCGCAAGTTCTCCACTTAGAAAGAATGCATTTGAGCCTGTAATATATAAATCGATATAATCCCGAACATATAAAGAGTCGACTACTTTCTCAAAATTTGTAACATGTTGAATTTCATCTAAAAAAACATAGTTTTTTTTACTTTTATCAACTTTGGATAATACATAATCATGTAGTTTACGGTAATCGGTGAGTTCTTCAAATTCCATAAATTCGAAGTTGATGGCAATGATGTTTTCGGCTTGTACGCCCTGTGCTTTTAGGTCTTGTTGAAACATCGCCAATAAGGTGGATTTTCCAGAGCGACGTACACCCGAAAGCACTTTAATGACATCACGGTCTTGCCATGTATTCAGAAATTTTAAGTAGCCATCACGTCGAATATTAGCGCTTCTCATTATTTACACTTAGAATCTAAAGTTTTAATAAATTCTATCAAATTTTAGAATGTATATGTAAATATATTTAGTTTTAAGAAAAGTTTAAAGGTTAAGTGAAACATTCAAAGCTGCTGTAGAAGCATGTAAACATGCAGATCTGATCAAAATCCAAATTCTGTCTTTTTGATTATTTTCCATGTCATGTTATGTCATTTATGCTACGAGTTAACTGCTATATAAATTAAGTGAAAAGTAAATGGAACTAAGTTGTTAACTAGAGTGGAACTCATTTTTGTTGTGCTGATGGTCTCAGCCTTAATCCTAATTGCTTATGAAATGCTAAAAGGTTTATTTTAGAGCATCTATACAATTTTTGATCAAAAAAAGCCCACAGAGGGAATCTATGGGCGAAACTAAGGACCTTGACGGTCATTCAGAAACTACAGCTAGTTTCTGGTTGTGATTCTGGACTGAATTAAAAATAACCATATTGGCTGAATGTATCAAAAGTTAAATCATGTGATTAATCATTGATACTTCTGCAAAAATGAGCTCATCGCTCTGTTGATTAATACAGTAATTCACCAAACAAATCCGCTCTAATCTCTTCCAGGCTCAGATCTGATTTCATCCTATTACAGATGGGATGAACCAGCAGACCATTCTCTAGAACACCTTGCCCACCTACGGCTTTGGCAATCCGATGATCCGATTCAGTAGAATCAAGATAGATCAATCCATCACAAATGAGGCAAAAGTTATGATTACCCACCAGAAAATTGTGCTTAAGCAGACTCTTGGTTAATGCCGAAAAGGCCTTGGGCTTTGACCGAGAAATTGGACTAATCGACTCCACATATCCCACTCTATTGTAAACAAGACATTTTTATCTTTTATATTCAATGGCTTATTTTCCTGCTAATTGGTAATACCATGAAAAATACCATGCTCAGAAAAGGCTTAACAATATTTTGAAAAATTGCCTACTGAGCGCTGCCGCACAGCTCCATAGGCCGCTTTCCTGGCTTTGCTTCCAGATGTATGCTATTCTGCTCCTGCAGCTAATGGATCACCGCAAACAGGTTACTCGCCTGGGGATTCCCTTTCGACCCGAGCATCCGTATGAGACTCATGCTCGATTATTATTATTATACTCTGTACACGACAAATTTCACAGAACCCTTATCCTATCAGGATTCTGCTTTCTTAAAATTGCCAAAATTTCCTTAAACTCTTCTTTTTTCCCAAAACCAATTAAACGCTGAATCGCCATTTGAAC
>NZ_VPDX01000033.1:0-29105 GCF_013417475.1 Acinetobacter sp. YH12249
AGATTATGCAACAAACTGGTTGTGGCATTACAACCATGAAAGACCACATCAAGCTAACAAAGGAAAGCCACCTCTAATGGCTGCTTAACCTCTACTTTTAACTTCGGTTATTTATGGGAGGATTACCGATTGATGCAACAGCTAGGTCTACATGGTGTTTGGTGTGGTAAGAATAAATATACTACCCAGAGCTGAGATGAACAAAAACGTGTACCTGACTTGGTGAAACGGAATTTTAGAGCAGATCATCCTAAATCGCTTGTCGGTTGCTGACTTCGCATATATTCGAACCAATTCTGGTTGGGTTTATGCGGCAGTGAATTACTGCATTATATAACTTGTAGTTCTCCTTCTTTAGAATGATTCATGTTGATCATTTTCAATATCGTTGAAAATATTCACTATAAAACTATTCTTATTTTCTAATTCCTTTAACTCTTTAGATATAACATTCTCATATTTGTCGAAAAAACCTTGTAGATCTGGGTTTTTAGTAATGATATTTTCAATGAAAACTTTTTCGATTTTACGTCTTTCGAGTGCATTTTCCAAACTCTTTTGTTCCTCAATTAATGCTTCTTTGACTTTCTTTACTTTCTCAACATTTCGATAGGATTTTAAATAAGAAGATTCGCTGTATCTAAAAATATTACGGTTATCCTTGTCTCTCACTGTTAAAAGAAAATTGCATTTTACTAGTATATTTAAGCCTCTATAAATACTTTGCTTTTCAGAGAGTTCAATAAATTGTCTATCATTAAAAATAGCCTTTATAAAGTCATTCGCTCGCCATTCGATGATTTCATGATTCAGTAAAATGTGAAAAAAATCACTGTAAAAAGGTAGAGTATATTTTGACATGGATAAGCACAATTAAAGCAAAAGAGAGTTGATGACCTTAGTGTTGAACTGTATATAGAATCATAACTTTAACAATTGGTAGAGGATCAAAAATAGGCTCTTGAGATCAACGCAGATCTGGCAAGCTTGTTCAAAAGTTACCATCGGGCAATGTAATGTCGACTTCTTGATTTCACAATACTAAGGAATCCTTAGTAATAACTCAAGTTGAAACTAAGAAAATCTTAGTTTTAAGGTGGGTGCTTATGTTTAATGCCAACACATAATTTAAATGTTTTTGCCTTACGACTTCGTATAGCGCGAAAAGCAAAAAAACTTTCACAAGAGCGCTTGGGGATCTTGGCTGGAATTGATGAATCTTCTGCTAGTGCGCGTATGAATCAGTATGAACGTGGAAAACATGTTCCTGATTTTTTAATGGCTTCCAAAATTGCAGAAATTTTAGATTTACCAACAGCATATTTTTATGTAGAAAACGATTTATTGGCAGAAATAATACAAGTTAGTCATACTTTAAGTAATGAGCAGAAGTTAGAAGTTCTACGATTTATTAAAGACTTACAAAAGTTTTGAATCTTATATCTTTCTTCTTGAATAAGATGAGTATAGTTCATGATTCAACTTTGACTTCGGTCTGGCGGAGGCAAAATGCTAGCTCATCTTGCCTCCTTCCTATGATTTAATCTCTGTAATACTTTATTTTTAGATCTAAGTAATCAAAAAGCAGAATAATATTACGTTAATTTGTTAGCTAATTAGATAACTTCATATACTAAATATATTATATTAGCTATATAGCTAACATATTGTGGCCGAATTACTATGGCGAGTAGAGTAGAAATTGGAAAAAAAGTTCGTATAGAACGAAGAGACCTTGGCTATACACAGCAAAAACTATCCGAATTGATCCGAATCAATAAAACTACAATCTCTGAGATCGAGAATGGACGTTTTACGGGTTCATTTGACATATTTGAACGTGTACTTGATGCGGTTGGTTTGCAGTTTGATGTATCTCCAAAGCAACATTCCCTGCCCCATTGGGATGAGATTGAAAATATGTTTGCTGAGGAGGATGAATGAATTCTCAAACCAATCTTCCTGCAAAAATCACCAATATCATGGTGCGTGCCAATCAAACTGAATTAGGTGTCTTAACCTATGGTTCAGTTCACCATTATCAGCCATTACAAGAAAAACAGCATGCGTCACTTACCATGACCCGGAAACGTATGGATGGTTATTCTTCAGGCCCGCTCCATCCAATATTTGCGCAGAATATTCCTGAAGGGTTCAATCGTAGATTAATAGTTGAAAAGCTTTCAAGATATACCAAGGTCAATGACATGTACTTATTGGCACTGCAAGGTGATCAAGGCATCGGCATACTCTCATACAAAAGTGAGTTAAATTTTCCCGAGGTAGAATCTTTGAACTTAAGTGAAATTCTATCCTATCGTAGTAAAGAGCCCCTTTTCCCACAACTCTTAGAAAAATACTATCTCAGGACTTCATTGGCTGGGATGCAGCCCAAGGTAAGCATTCCGGATGCATATACTGTTCAATCGGATAACAAAGTTCAGCAAAGGGATTTGATTGTTAAGTCCTTTGATTCCGAATTTCCATTACTTACCGTCAATGAGTTTGTCTGTATGCAGGCTGCACGGCATTGTGGGCTTGAGCCACCAAAGACTTACTTGTCTGAAAATTTAGAAACCTATGTGGTAGAACGGTTTGATAAAACCAGTGATGGTACAAAACTAGGCTATGAAGACTTTACGACGCTCATGAAAAAATCAAATGATCCATGTGCAAAATATACAAGTAGCTATGAAACTCTTCTGAAAGCAACTTATCTATATACGGGTAGCGTAGCTGAAGTTGAAAAAATGTATAAATACATCGTATTCAACTGTTTAATCGGTAATGGCGACGCACATCTTAAAAACTTTGCTTTGCAATATTCCTCAGATATGAAGAACATTTTTGTTTCACCACCCTTTGATCTTACCCATACCCTGATCTATGAATCAATTGATAATCAGATGGCACTCAAACTGGCGGGTAGTAAAGCATTTCCAGACCTGTCACATCTCATCAAATTGGCTGAAAGTGACCAATTTAGAATCAGAAATCCCAAAGCAATTATAGAATTCTTGAGCGAAAATATATTGGACTATCTTCAAACCTCTAACGAGGTTCAACTCTTCGATGGCTTGCGGACATCTATTGAATGTTCAATTTCAAATATTATGGCGGCAAGCCATGTTGCCCAGAGTTACCACGATGACAAAAATCATGGTTAAGACATATCAATCCATTAACTGGGATATTATATGACTAATTACAAGCTGTTCAATGCACTAGTTTAGTTTTAGTATTGGTCAATTCGATTAATTTTCATTCTTATTCCCATAGCGACATGATCCGTATTGATGAAATCTGGCTCTCTACCCAGCCGATGGACATGCGTGCGAGTATGGATACGGCTATGGTTCAAGTGCTGATAGCCTTTGGCTATATAAAACCGCATTACGCCTACCTGTTCTGTAATAACGTGGTCATCATATGAACGTGTGGTGCATGATGGGCTAGGTATTTGGTTGTGTGACTGGCGATTGGAACAAGGGAAGTTCCATTGAGTGAAGATTTATCAATTTTAAGAGGTATTGTTGCACAAACCTATCTCTAAAGGCTTATTCCACAATATAATTTTCAAATGCATAAGCCTACACCTAAAATTTACCGTACAACCAATTAGTCTTCATACAACAGAGCTCTTATTAATCGCGAAAATTTTGCCATTTGGTTTGATCCCAAGATTCAGTGGTATGCACTAACCAATAGTAAACAAGGTCGAAATCAAACTTACTCTGATGCAGCTATCCAGTTTGCTTAATGGTTAAATCCTTATTTCGTCTGTCTTTACATATGGCCACTGGCTTTATTAAAAGTCTCATTAAACTGTGTGGTCTAGATCGGACAGCTCCAGATTGTTCCACTATTTGTAGAAGACAAAAGTAAATTGATATTGCATTTCGCTATCAAAAAAGCAGTAGTGGGCTTTATCTACTCGTTGACTCAACAGGTCTAAAGTTTTTAGATGAAGGAGAATGGAAACATAAGAAACACCAACCTGGATATCGTCGCCAGTGGCGTAAACTGCATATTGGTATAGATGCTAAAACCCTGCAAATAAAAAAAGTTCAGCTTACAACCAACAACGTGAGTGATTCGCAAGTCCTTGGATATTTACTTAATCAAATTCCGTTGGGTGAGCAAATAGATTCCGTCTATACAGACGGAGCATATGATATGAAACAATGCCGCCAGGTCATTGCGGAGCGGCCGCATGCATTGGTTCCACCTAGAAAAAGATGAAGATTAGGAAAGATAAAAAATTTCATTCTCAGGAGCGAAATGAATTACTTCGAATAATTAAAAGTCTAGGCAGAACATTATAGAAAAAATGATCAGGCTATCATCATCGGATCTTGGTGGAAACCAAGATGTATTGCAATAAATTAACAGCAATAAGTTTTCCTAGTCAGGTAAATATGATTCATGCACGTGTGGCAGTGTTAAATAGACTTAAGGAATTAGGTCGTCCACACACCCAAGTTGTCACTTAAATTTAGATAACTTGGGGAAAATTTAGCTTTTGAGTATATGTGCCACAAAGCCTATCAAAATTAAGACTTTAATGAGTGAAATTTATTCATTAAATTTGCTCTCTTTTCTACTATGTAATTTCATATGAAATTGACTGTTTTTATTTGACAACTAAATTTATGAAATTAGGAAAACTAGCCATATTGGCAAAGAACAGGAAGATGCAGAACGTGATGCGATGCTGATTGCTGCCGGCTATACAGTCGTCCGCTACACTGATATTCCAACGATCCGGCAGCTACAAAGAGATGTGAGATAAATAGTTTAATGAGAAGAATTTGTTTCAGCTTCTGAAGCAGCTTGAGTTGCTTGAACCTCCTGCTCTGCCTTTGATTTTTCAGCCGCTTCACGCGCTTCAATCCGGGCAATCATATCTGCCTGTTGCTGCTTATATTTTTCCTGATTTTTTGCATCGCTATTAACTGCCAGAAATGCCATCGTCACCAAAAAAATTGGAACACATAAAGCCAAGGTTCCAAAGATAAGCAGTTTTTTGATACTGCGGGGTTTTGTCTGTTGTGACATAACAAGCCTATACTGATAACCTATAATCCTGAGCCACTATAACAAACTTAAATGATTGCTCAAGGCCTGGCATCACAAAGAATAGAAAAGGAGCCGAAGCTCCTTTTAGGATTAAGGACTGACAGAAATACCTGAAGGCATATAGGTATTGATGAAGGTCAGCAACTGGGTTCTGCTTTCTACAATAGCCTCAGTATGTGATGCGTCTTGTACCGGCACAAAAGTCACTGTGGTTCCCATATCTTTCAAGCCTTGTTGTAATGTATTTGTCACTGGATACGGAACAGCTCTATCTGCAGTACCTTGAATGATCATCACAGGAACATTAATTTTTTCAGTTGCTGGCTGATTATTCTCTAGGAACTTTTCAACCGACGAATTATTCTGGAAGTTTTCTACTAATCCCGGATAGTCCACGACCGTTTTTTCTGGATTATTCACCAGATAATCATCAATATCTTGCACATATTCAGTAATCAATGGCCCTAAACAAAGTCCATTTTCTCCAGTCGTGCCTTCCGCCTTTTCAGCCACAATCCCTGCACGGCTTGAAAATATATTGCGATAGTTAAAGCCTGGTTCATAAGCTTTAATCCCGACAGCAACATAAGCTGCATATGCCAGTAATTCTGCATAGACTGCTTTCGCAGCATTATCTTGCCCAGCCTCAACCAAGGCACTAAGCGCTTGCGGTGCTACTTCACTGATAATATAACCCAGACTTGAGGCCGGAGCTGCTGCAACTGCTGCCTTATAATTTGGATCTTCATCGGCAAACTGGGCTGTGGCAAGTGATGCATGTCCTCCTTGGGATTGCCCCACTGAGACCCATGCACCATTAAATCGATTTCCTTGTTGTTCTTTAAAGGCTCTTACTGCATAGATAGCCGATTGTGCAGCACTCTTTAAATTTAAATAAGGATGAATCCCCCGAGTACCTAATCCTTCATAATCGGGTGCAACAATCACATATCCCTGTGCAAGCAAGCTGCTGGCCAGTCCTCTAAAATTATTATTCAGCTGGTTATTACTTGGTGCACAAGAATCACCGCTACCCACCGTGCCATGTTCCCAAACCACCACCCTCCATCCGTCTTGAGGTTGAGGCGTATTTGGATAAAATACCATGGCTGTCGCTTCAGCCCGTTCACCATTTACGTTTGGCATATTATAGCGTATGACTTGAATATCCGATGCTTCAGGCAAGGTATCCTCATCATAAGACTGTTGACTTAAAAATACCCTTTCCTGTGGTCGGAACGAATCATTATCATCGTCATTACACGCAGTCATAAACAATGACATGGAACATACCAGTGCCAGACAGGTTTTTTTGAAACCGTTTTTCACTACATTATTCATATTCTAATCCCTTATTGTTGTTTATGATTTTCATGAAGAATCTTGAATTAAGCATAAAAAAAAGCACCCTTATAGGATGCTTTTGTTATGAATCGACAAGGTGCAGTTACAGAAGCGCGGCAAAGATTCCAAGAAAAATCATCAGCCCCACCCAACGGTTATGACGGAAAGCCCAGAAACAGCGCTGCGGGTCCTTATCTCGAGTTTTTGACCATTGATAAATAAAATCAATTGCGACGGCTAGAAGCCCCATCAGGCCAAATGGAACAAGCAAATCCTCAATCCATAATGCCGTGCCAATCAAGACCAGACTTAGAACCTGTAAGGTACTAATGATCTGAATATCATGCTGACCGAATAAAATGGCTGTCGATTTTACTCCAATCTTTAAATCATACTCACGATCGGTAATCGCATATTGCGTGTCATAGGCCACGGTCCAAGCCAGATTGCCAAAATAGAGAAGCCAGCAGGTTAGGTCTGGTGTCTGCCCGACAGCGGTATAAGCCATCGGAATGGACCAGGAAAATGCAGCTCCCAAAAATACCTGCGGCAAATGGGTATAGCGTTTCATAAACGGATAAATGAACGCTAAAAACAAGGCTCCAAAGGACCAGTAAAAGGTTTCAATCGGCAGGAAAAATAACAGGCAGGCACTGGCTGCGACGAGCACCAGAAAGACCATCACTGCTTCTTTAGCACTAATAATACCGGTGGCTAAGGGACGGGTTTTGGTACGCTCGACATGCGCATCCACTTTACGGTCGGCAAAGTCATTAATGGCACAGCCCGCTGCGCGCATAAAAATTACACCTAGAATCATCAGCACTAGAATACTGAGATCAGGGATTCCTTTTGCTGCGACCCATAGCGCCCACATGGTCGGCCAGAAGACCAGCTCTGTGCCAATTGGCTTATCAAAACGACAAAGATAATAATAGGCGCTCAGACGTTCACGCCAAGTAATTGCTTGTGCAGTTGCCATATCAAGTTAAGCCTGTTGATTTTGTATAAAGTGTTCAAATGCCGGTAAAAATGTTTCTTGTACGATAAATTTACAACCATGCCAAGTATAGCAGCTCTGACGGGTCCAACCCTCTTCCAGATAAATCACACGTCGTTCACAGTTTGGATTGGTCCGCTGGAATAATAGCCAGCCAATCGGCTTCGATCCAATGTGCTGAAAAATCCGCGCACGTTTTTGCAAGCTTAATATCGGAAATATACTTTTTGCTTTGACCCATGGCTGCTCTTCACAGCCATATAAATAACTTTCCCGCACCCAGGACGTATGCTGATGTGGCATCTGCATCCACCGCGCATCCACAAATTCCAGACGCTGAAAATGTTCCTGCTGTGGTTCTACCCGAAACTGTCCACCGGCCAGATCTGTTAACTGCTGCGTCAATGATCCCGAGGCATACAGCCATTCTCGAAGCGCGGCGGGTATATGCGGTCCATGCAGATTTTTAAATTTTACACTCACAACGTTATCAACTTCACGATTAGGCATTATCTGTCTTGGCAATCACTTCATACTTTCCACTTGGCAGCTTTTTCAAAATCATGCCATCTGTGGTGAGATAAAAGCTTTGTGGATAGTCATAGTCCAAAGCCAGCTCAGGATGACGTAATGCCACAAACTCGACCTGCTTATAACCCTCAGGTGTACGCGCTACTTCTACATAGGTCACTTCAGAAAAATTCAGTTTAAAGCCTTTGCTATGATCCTGAGGATCAATCCAGGGAAAAAAGCCGGTATGTCTTTTACGTTGTGCCATAACTTCATATCTTTGATCAATAACAGCATCATACAAAAAAACCCGCACAAAGGCGGGTCTTTTTTACAGTGAAATTCAGATCAGAATTACAGGCTGTAGTACATGTCGAATTCAACTGGGTGAGTAGTCGTGTTCAGACGACGTACATCTTCAGTCTTAAGTTCGATGTAAGCATCAAGCATTTCTTTAGTAAACACGCCACCTTTAAGCAGGTAGTCATGATCTTCTTTAAGAGATTCAAGTGCCATTTCAAGGCTGTGTGCCACTGTAGGGATTTTCGCTTCTTCTTCAGGAGGAAGATCGTACAGGTTCTTGTCAGCAGCTTCACCTGGGTGAATCTTGTTTTGGATACCGTCGATACCCGCCATCAACAATGCAGCGAAACCTAGGTACGGGTTCATCATTGGATCAGGGAAACGTGCTTCAATACGTTTGCCTTTAGGGCTAGAAACGTAAGGAATACGGATAGAAGCTGAACGGTTACGCGCTGAATAAGCAAGCATAATCGGTGCTTCGAAGTGAGGTACCAAACGTTTGTATGAGTTTGTAGATGGGTTAGTGATCGCATTCAATGAACGAGCATGTTTGATCACACCACCGATGAAGTACAATGCCATTTCTGAAAGGCCTGCATATTCATCACCAGCAAACAGGTTCTTGCCATCTTTAGAGATCGACATGTGAACGTGCATACCAGAACCGTTGTCGCCTACCATTGGTTTAGGCATAAAGGTTGCAGTTTTAGCGTATTGGTGCGCAACGTTCCAAACAGCATATTTGAACTGTTGTACTTCGTCAGCTTTACGAACCATTGTGTTGAAGCTCACGCCAATTTCTAACTGGCAAGATGCAACTTCGTGATGATGTACTTCTACACGACCTGGGCCCATGATTTCTTCAATTTTTGCACACATGTCTGCACGCATATCTTGATGAGAATCAACAGGAGGAACTGGGAAATAACCACCTTTAACACGTGGACGGTGACCTGAGTTACCTGCTTCGTAATCTTTACCAGTAGACCAAGCAGCTTCTTCAGCGATCAATGTGTGGCGCGCGCCAGACATGTCGATGTCCCATTTCACTTCGTCAAATACGAAGAATTCTGGTTCTGGACCGAAGAATGCAGTATCACCGATACCTGTAGATTTCAGGTATTCTTCTGCACGGCGAGCAATCGAACGTGGGTCACGTTCATAACCTTGACCAGTTGATGGTTCGATAACGTCACAAGTCACAACAACAGTTGGCTCTGCAAAGAACGGGTCGATGAAACCTGTTTCTGCATCTGGACGTAAGATCATGTCCGATGCTTCGATGCCTTTCCAACCTGCGATTGAAGAACCGTCAAACATTTTGCCGTCTTCAAACGTATCTTCATCAATACTGTCTGCTGGATAAGTAACGTGCTGTTCTTTACCCTTGGTATCAGTAAAGCGAAAATCGACCCATTTCGCGCCACTTTCTTGTATGAGTTGAAGGACCTTGTTCGCCATGCTCATTTTGCTCCGATGTTTTTTATTGCACTCGCAAAGTGCGTGTTAGAAGTTGGTATCTATTAAGCAATTAGCGTACCAACTTTTAAAAGTATATCTAAAATCTTGAAATCTTTATAAGAAAACATAGGAAGATAAAAATACCTTGTCGCTATTATACTGTGACTTAAACTAAATGCACTATATTCAAGCATTCTTCCTGAGATTTGTTGCAGGTATTTTTTTAGCGCACCTAAATAGTGCGACGTTTTCATATTAGGTAAGAATAGGAGCGCTTTTCAGTGTAGATTTGCGCTTTTATGCTAATTTAGTTTAAAAAATATTCAATTTCGTTTAATTCTGGTTAATTTTTATCAGTTACAAAGCGCAATATGTAGGTTTATGTACTTAAAAAGATCACTATTTTGAGTCACTTTTATTCAAATTGTCGATCTTATTATTTGATTTATCCCATGCATTATTATTCAAATGCTGTTTTTTTCAGCATCATAACTTTAATAATTTAAAACCTATTTATTTTTAATTTAAAAAAATAATAACTGCAATATTTATTTAAACTTACTTTTCGTCAGTTAATTACTTATACGCACATTTAAAATATTTAAAAGGCTGTGAGCTAATCACCAGGCTGAAAATTGAAAAATTATTGCGCCCGATGTGGCTATTTTTTGCTATGATGAGGCGTGCTTTATTTTCACACAATGAAATCAACGATTTAGTCGTGTATTCCCTAGACTTGCAAAAAGTCCCGATAAAGCTCAATCTGGATCACTTTAGCACAGTTAAGTGCAATAATTTCAATAGGTTAAGCTCATGCTTCTAATGATCGACAACTATGACTCCTTTACTTATAACATCGTCCAGTATTTTGGCGAACTGAATCAAGAAGTAAAAGTAGTCCGCAATGATGCCGTGACATTGGAGGATATTGAGCGATGGCAACCCAAGTATCTGGTGATTGGTCCTGGTCCATGTTCGCCAAGTGAAGCGGGAATTTCGATTCCTGCCATTCAGCATTTTGGCGGCAAGATTCCCCTGCTCGGTGTTTGTCTGGGACATCAAAGTATTGGTCAGGCTTTTGGCGGCGATATTATTCGTGCCAAACGTGTCATGCATGGTCGTTTGTCTGATATGTATCACAGCGACAAAGGTATTTTCAGCAACCTACCGAATCCTTTCTCTGCGACGCGTTACCACTCGCTGGTGATTGATCAGGCCACTTTGCCAGAATGCCTGGAAGTGACCTGCTGGACCAATGAAGAAGATGGCTCTATGGAAGAAATCATGGGGATTAAACATAAGACACTACCGATTGAAGGTGTGCAGTTCCATCCGGAATCAATCCTGAGCCAGCATGGTCATCAGATCTTTAAAAACTTTCTTGAAATTTACGCATAATGGGCAAAACGCAAGTCATGAATATTCAACAAGCTTTAAGCAATATTACTAAAAACATTCACCTGACTCAGGAACAAATGGAAGACGTGATGCGCACCATTATGTCTGGCGAAGCAACCGATGCCCAGATCGGTGCTCTGCTCATGGGTCTACGCCTGAAAGGCGAAAGTATTGACGAGATTACTGCTGCAGCACGTGTCATGCGTGAACTGGCAACCAAAATTGATGTCAGTGATGTCCCTCATCTGGTGGATATCGTCGGTACAGGCGGTGATGGACAAAACCTGTTTAACGTATCTACCGCTTCAGCCTTTGTAATTGCAGCAGCTGGTGCAACGATTGCCAAACATGGTAACCGTGGTGTTTCTACCAAATCAGGCTCTTCAGATTTACTGGAACAGGCAGGCATTAATCTTGATTTGAATATGCAGCAAACCGAACGCTGTATCCGTGATATCGGTGTGGGCTTCCTGTTCGCACCGAATCATCACAAAGCCATGAAATATGCGATTGGTCCACGTAAAGAACTGGGTATTCGCAGTATTTTCAACCTGCTCGGCCCGCTTACGAATCCGGCCGGCGTAAAACGTTTGGTCATCGGGGTATTTTCCAATGAACTTTGCCGCCCAATTGCAGAAGTCATGAAACAGCTCGGTGCTGAACATGTCATGGTCGTACATTCACGTGATGGCTTAGATGAAATCAGTCTGGCTTCTTCGACGCATGTGGCTGAGCTGAAAAACGGTGAAATCACTGAATGGGAAATCATTCCTGAACAGGTCGACATTGAATCGCAAACCTTAACTGGCTTAATTATTGAAAGTTCAGCAGAAAGTCTGGCTCTGATTAAAGATGCCTTAGGCAAGAAGAAATCTGAGATCGGTCATAAGGCTGCCAATATGATTGCCCTAAATGCCGGTGCTGGTATTTATGTATCAGGCCTGACTTCAAGCTATAAGCAAGGTGTGGCATTGGCACACGATATTATTTATGGTGGCCAGGCACTGGAAAAAATGAGCGTGCTGTCTGAATTCACCAAAACCATCAAACAATATGAAGCTTAATACGGTCAGGAATTTGAATCATGGTTGATATTGCAAATACAATTTTGGGTAAAATTGTTGATCGTAAGAAAGAAGAGTTCGCTCTTCGTTTGAAGCAGAAAAGCTATAAGGATATAGAAGAGTTAGCTCAAGGCGCGACACCTGTACGTGGTTTTGCTCAATCTTTAATGTCTAAACGTCCGGGTGTAATCGCTGAAATTAAAAAGGCTTCTCCGTCCAAAGGCGTGATTCGTGAAAACTTCAATCCTGCAGAAATTGCGGCACAATATCAGGATGCCGGCGCTGCCTGTTTATCTGTACTGACTGATGTGGATTTTTTTCAGGGTGCTGATGAAAATATTCAGATCGCCCGTTCGCACTGTGACTTGCCTGCGTTGCGTAAAGACTTCCTGATCGATCCTTATGGCGTGATTGAAGCGCGTGCACTACATGCAGACTGTATCTTGCTGATCGTGGCCTGTCTGTCTGATCAGCAGTTAGAGGAAATGTCTAAAACCGCATTTGAGCATAATCTGGATGTACTGGTTGAAGTGCATGATGAAGAAGAATTAGGACGTGCTTTAAAACTTTCTGATCGTTGTCTGCTGGGTGTGAACAACCGTAATTTAAAAACTTTTGATGTCGACCTGAATACATCACTACGTTTAAAAAGATTACTGGATCCTTCACGCCTGCTGGTCACTGAAAGCGGTATCGCAACCCCTGCTGATGTTGCGATGATGCAGGAACATGATATTCATGCTTTCCTGGTCGGTGAAAGTTTCATGAAACAGCCACGCCCAGATCATGCTTTCCGTGATTTATTCGGTGAGCCTGAATCGGTTTAAAATATTAAGTATAAAAAAGCCCCATCTCAGCATGGGGCTTTTTTATTTCTATTAACCAATTCATTTAATACTGAGTTGAATGATCAAAATAAGAGATTAATTTTTCAAATTCTGGCAGTTCAGAATAGTACTCATCCGCCTTGATTTCATCTGCCCAATCCACCTTCGAGTTCAGACAAAAACTCAGTCTGTGCTGAATTTTGGGTGCTTGATCCAGAAGCCCTAAAGGAATCCAGATCAATGCAATTGTACCTACCTGATTCGGTACAGGCGAGCCACAGTGTTGACAAAAATGAGAACGAAATCCGGTCTCTTTTTGATAGCAGGAAATTGAAGTCTGTTCTGAGGTCCATTCAAAATATTGCTGATGAACTAAAGTTGCTGCATTCGCGGCCGTACCACTCTGTTTACGACATAAACTGCAGTGACAATGATACATGGCCTGAATATTCGTATTTACTTTGAACTGGACATCGCCACACAAACAACTGCCTGAATAACTCATTTTTTTATTTTCCAGGTTTGATTGATTTATATTTAAAGAGAGATGTTCCATCGAGGCAACTGTTAAGATGATAAAAGGAGAATATTCATGAATTATTTTCTATTTAAAGTTCATCAAGCTATACAATCTTAGAAAACTATTGAGAAATTAATGCTGGGTTTGGGATATGTTGTATTTAGTGCAATTCATTTCTCCTTTCAGTCATTTAAGACTATAATTTACCAAATTCAGTATCTCCCCCGTTTCCAGATTATGAGCAAACACGATTCTTCGCTTTCTAAAGATCAGTACAATTTACTCAAAGATCTTAAAAAGCAAATTAGTCATCCTCAGCCTAAGGCTGAACCTGTTGCCCCTGTCGTGAAAACAGCGGAGCAGGAACAGGAGGAAGACCTCGATCTATTTCGCAAGCAGATGCAAGGCGTACAAAAAATTGATGCCGGCAATATTGCGAAAATAGAAAAATCTCCCAAGAAAAAAGTCGATGCGCAAACTTTGGCCAAGCGTGCTGCTGCCGAAGGCCCCATGCATACCGATGAAACCGTCCTGTCTGATACTCAAGCCATGCTCAATCCGGTTGGCAGTCAAGCGAGCTTAAGCTACCGCATTGCGACCTTGCAGCATAAGGTTTTTGAAGATTTAAAAGCAGGCAATCTGCGCTGGTTCGAAGCTGTCGACCTGCATGGTTGTACGGTCGAAGAGGCACGTCAGGCTGTGCTTCAGATTATCCAGATCGCCAAAGATGAAAACCAGAACGTGATCAAGATCGTACATGGCAAAGGGCCGGAAGCGATTTTAAAAACTTATGTCAACGGCTGGTTACGTCAGCACCGTGATGTTCTGGCCTTTGTCAGTGCGCCTGAAAAACAGGGTGGCACTGGCGCAGTTTTAGTTTTGCTAAAACGTGCAGAAAAAAATCCAAAGTTTAAACAGTAAGCGGATTTACCCCCAAAATAAGGCATTGTAAAAGATTTCTGCTACAATGCCGTCCTTGTTCATTCTCAGTTTAAGTGAATACGTCATATGACTATGCAGCAATCTTACGCAAACATTCTTACTGCCGTTGGTGAAGATCTCAATCGCCCTGGTCTCAAAGATACGCCCGTGCGTGCTGCGAAAGCGTTTTCGTATTTAACCTCAGGTTATAGCCAGACTCTGGAAGAAGTGACCAATAGTGCGGTTTTTCCATCAGATAACCGTGAAATGGTTTTAGTGAAAAATATCGAATTTTATTCACTCTGCGAACACCATTTATTGCCATTTTATGGCCGTGTACATATTGCCTATTTACCTGAAGGCAAGGTATTGGGGCTGTCTAAATTTGCCCGAATTACTGAAATGTTTGCCCGTCGTTTGCAGATTCAGGAAAATCTGACCCAGCAAATCGCAGAAGCGGTTGCTGAAGTCACCAATGCACGTGGTGTGGCTGTGATGATTGATTCAGCACATATGTGTATGATGATGCGTGGAGTCGGCAAACAGGAATCAACGACGCGTACGGTGTCATTTATCGGTGACTTTAAAACCGATAAAGAAGTCCGCCGTGAGTTTTTAGGCGCTGTACCAGAAAGTTATTAATATAGATTCATACATGAAAGCCTCAATTGATATTGGGGCTTTTTTACACGATGAGGTTACGAAAATGTCATCTATTTGGATTGCGGGTCAAGGTTTAGGCCAGGCTGAAGAAAGTATCGATTATCCACGGCCAGACCGGCTGGTTAAAGGCAATCCTAAACGCCTGACCCAGAGTGCCTATCAACATCCCAATATGGATTGCGGAATCTGGCAATGTGAAGTGGGTGCCTGGAATATCGTATTTGCCGAGAATAAACAGGAATTCTTTCAGGTAATCGAAGGGATCGTCCGTTTACATGATGCTCAAAGACAATCCTTTGTTGAAATCAAAGCAGGTGAAGCCGGCATTATTCCACCCGGTTTTATTGGCACTTTTGAAGTGGTTGAAGCCGTTAAAAAATATTATGTCGTGGTAGAAAGTTAAAAGATAAGTACGAATTCAATATCTTCATCAGTTAAGGAATTTTGCAATCAATTCCTTAACTTTTCTACGTATTCATTCAATTTCTTAAAATTTTATCCCTACATTCTTTTCAAAAAGTTGTCTCATTAACTTAACTTCCCTAGTTTTAAAAATAAACAAATTGATGCTGCATAATTAATTTCCTGACTACATTTCCTGCCATGTTTAAATACAGATCTTTTGTTTAGAAGGCTGCATGATCCAAGTGTATAAATTCTGGAAACAGCCATGAGTAGAAAACAGCCTGATCCGCCTAAACGCCCTTCACGTGTTCATTCAAATAGTTTTGACTATAGTCTAGATTTTAAAAAAATTGATTTCCGTAAACGTCCAGACTTATACCGGATTGGACGCGGTGAGCAAGGCGTGCTTTTAGTGGAACCTTATAAGTCGGAAATTCTGCCCCACTGGCGTTTTGCAGATGCGGAAAAAGCCCAAGCCAGTAGTGAAAAAATTTATGCCCTGTTTCTAGAATATTTAAAACATGAAGATTTCGTCGGGGCCGATATGGCACGCAAGTTTTTACAAATGGGTTATACCCGCGCCCGACGTTATGCCAATCATAAAGGCGGCAAAAAATACGATGGTCCGGTTCCAGATGATAAAAAGGGTTTAAGTGGTGCGCATGGGCGTGAGGAATTGCCGCGCAGTTCTGAAGATCCGGTTAAAGCTGCTGCAGCGAAAATATTTAAACAAAAATGGGATAAAGCCAAAGTCCATCCCGAATATGTACGGCAAAAACAGCAATTTCAGGCTGCGATTCAGCAGCAAATTTTAAATTAGACAGACGCTTTTTGTGTGCCCTGAATTTGAGAAGGTTGCGCCAGATAGACCCTGTTACGCCCTGTATTTTTAGCCATATACAGTGCAGCATCTGCGGCATCCAGGAATCGTTGGTAATCCGGATGACCATCAAATAACGCACAGCCGATACTAACCGTGAGTCTAAATTGCTGTCCTTGAGACGTATTGATCAAGCCATGCTCTACATATGTACGGATATTTTCAGCAATATTCAGTGCGCGTCTTTCATCGGAATCGACTAGTAGCAGCAGGAATTCTTCCCCACCGACACGGAATGCATAGTCACTGCCCTGAATATATTTCTGTAAGGCATCAGCAATAAATTTTAAGGCCAGATCGCCGGCTGCATGACCATATTTATCATTAATGGCTTTGAAGAAGTCGGCATCAATCGCTAGCAAGGATAATGGTGTCTGGTTATCACGAGAGAAATTGATTTCACGTGAAATAATGGTATTTAAATAACGGCGATTCAATAACTGGGTTAGAGAGTCATTTCCAGATTCGATGTAATCTGCAACCTGGAATAATTGATCGATCAAGTGCTGTATTTCACGGTTTAAGTCACGAATACTTTGAATCAGATTCAGCATCTGATCTTTTTCAGTACATTCCAGCACTGCCTGATTCAGCGTATCGATCTGATAAATTCGCTCGATAATTAAATCGACCTGATCGGAACCGGTAAAGGCATAAGACGCCTTATGAATAAACCATAAGCCAAATTCTGACTTGGACAGCATTTGATGTCTAATGCCTGTAGTGCCAGAAAAGACCTTGAACATCAGCTCATTTTCCCAATCCAGCAATGAACTGCGCTGCTTATCTTTTTGTACCGCGACATCCTGCATTGCAGAAAATACCCGGTAACTGTGCTTCATTTCCTGATTCTGAACTGATTTCGCCTCATAGGAACGACACATAATTTCTGTGGCAAACCCCATGATTTGTACAATATAACTACAGGTAGTTAGCATGTTTGGCTGCGGATTTAAACTTAGCAATTCAAACATTTTGCGTTGAATTTCTCGTACACCGCGCATAATCAGCCAGGATGGAATCCCGATCCGCGCATGCACATGTCCAACGATATTCTGTTTTTGCACGGCCTCTGCATAACGCTTATTCAGCGCCACACTAAAACTTTCTGAAAGCCATTGATGTAAAGTATCGCGTAAACGCTGCTGAATTAGCTCATCAGTAAAATATTGAGATGCTTCTTCTTCCAGAAGCATATTTTTATAGAATTCTTCTACCAGTACCAAAGAGTGGTCTTGAATAAACTGAAATGCGTGTAGCAAATCATCCGATGAATAATTTTGACAGATCTTCTTCCACTGCTCCGCCAGCATAGCCATACACTCATTATTCATATAACTTTTCCCGATACTTTGCGATTCGCAGTGATATTATGTGACAAATACAACAATATTCAGGCATTTTAACCCAATTACTGAATGCAATCTTTGATAATATCGGTAGAAGTCTCCGAACATGAATTTATTTTAAACATTCAAATACAAGTCATTTGATCTATAAACTTCATTTACTCAATATTCGAGGTTATGTTAGCCAAATTAAAAATAATGGACTAAGCCCAGACTCCATTTTTCCCAGTCTTTCGATTCCTGTTGCTGATATTCCCAGCCCACCCGAATGGCATTTTGTGCATTCCAGGCATATTGCAACTGGTTTTTCAACTTCAGTTGCCACTGATGAGAATCTTCCCAATACGGTAATTCTACCTGTACCAGGCTATTGATCTGATCCGTCCAGATATTCTGACAACCCACTGTTGGCCCCATACCGATACGCCATCCTTTGTCTAGCGCTTTTCCGGCCTGCACATGATTTTGTAATTGCACATAGCAGAGATGTTCACGTGCTTCATTTGCCCAGCTATAGCCACCCTGAACCTGAAAATTGGCTACACCATGCTGCTGCTCGGTACTAAACTGGCCATGCTGATCCAGTGCTTCCTGTTTCCAGCCTAAATTAAAGCCCCAAGATAACGGCGCTTTAAATGCATTGATCGGGTTATAGGAATTCACTGTAAGTAGATCCAGGTGTTCCAGCTTCACGCGGTCATCACGGTATTGCAATGCACCATCCAGGAATAATAATTGGGTTCCTGTACGCAGCCCGCCTTGCGGATCCATGAGGTCATGATAAGCCTGACGATGACCGAGCTGCACAAAAGTCTCATCTTGCACCTGCCCAGTTTTAAGAACGATATTTCGAGCATGATGGCTTTGAACCGGATCTATTTTTGGACGCTCTGGCTGCCGGCGCTGTTTGTCTATCGCCAACTGACTTCTTAGGCCCAATAATTTGCGAAAGCGCGGCTGGGCAAAAGATTCATCGACTTCCTGGCGAAGAAAGTCCAGATATAAATGGTCATAGGCCATTTCCAGAATCTTGGCCTGATCTTCAGCCGGATAATTTTGTAGCATGGATTCCATTTTAGAGGTTTCTGCATACGCTACCTGATGCGCAGTTTTTGCCAAGGATTTTCCATGTTGCCGGGCTTGAGCTAGCAATTGAGTTTCCAGTGCTGGACGGTAAATCTTCTTCCTGATCAGTCCCTGCTGTTCCACAACTTTTAAAGTTTCGACCGGAATCGCGGCGGTATCGAATTGCTGCTGCAAGTTCAGTTCAGGACGTACCAGATCAAAAAGCCCTAATAGACGATAGGCACAGTTATCATTAATGAAATAATAAGGGAAACTTACCTGCTGCATTTCCCAGAGATGCTTCACCAGAAAACCAGTTTCTTCAGGCGTCAGATTTAGTTCATATTCCCATAAATCACGGCTTTCAAAGTCACCATATTCCTTGACTTTGCGGTAATACGGCATCAAGGAATATTCCCCCGGATATTGTCCGGTCAGCCCTTTCCAGGCAAAGGACCAGTTATCATTACTGTCAACTGTGGCAGCATAATTGACCGCATAAGAAACCAGATTCAGTTGCTGCTGGTCTTTGGGATCCAGACGCAGCAAAGTATGACCAAACATGGAGCTGGGATTACCCATATAATCGGTGGCATAAATCAGGGTCGCTTGATAAGGCTTGACTTCATTCATCCAGCGCTCAAAATCCGGGCAACTCGCTTCAGGCAATTGCTGTTCAGAAATATTCAGCTGTTGCATTAACCACTGACTACGTGCCGGGAATTTACATCGTACAGACTGATTGGGTTCTGCGGGCTCAAACAATGCCTGTATATTTTGCTTTAATTCAAGCTGCAGATCTGTCTTGCCCGGCTTTGCCAGAAAATAGCCAGCATAACTGACTTCACTTTTTCCTTCAGCATTGGCATACATCAAACGCTTCCAGGTCGAAGTCTGGTGCAATTTTTTTTGTGTGGCTTGTTCTAGATAAGCTTGAATATCTGGAGAAATTTCGGATGCAAAACTTAGCGGACTCCACAGCAAGGCTGAGAGCAAAAAAGCATATTTCATTCAGTCTACGGTTCTTTTCAGTTTTTATTTATAAGAAAACCCTGCCAGGACAGCAGGGTTTTTACAGCGATACTTAGATATAAGCTTTTAATACTTCATCTTTAGCCATGACTGTTTGTAGAGTACTTAACACTTGTAAAGTATTCTGGTTTTCTTCTGAGTAGATTTCAGAAAAATTCTGCTTAGATACAGTGAAGAAACGTGCTTTGTCTTCTGCCTTGATATTTAGCAGTTCAGCCAGTACATTCAGGCTTTCACCTTCACCTACGGCCATATCGCGTGCCAATGCCTCAGCATTTTCATTGGTAAAAGTCACGACTTGAGCCGTTACTGTACCGCCCTGGCTACATCCTAAAGTACCGAAAGTAATACCCAGCCACTGGTTAGTAAACAGCACGTTTGTTGTACCTGCAAGCAGCTTAGGAATAATGCCTGACTGGCCTGCCCATACCTGGCTACCAATACCACAACCTACATCTCTATCCGCCATCGCCATACCAGAACCCGTTGCCAATACCACAGCGAGCATAATCTTTTTTAACATACTTATTCTCCGGTTATTCTCATGCATCTTTTGTTATTACGCTAATGATGTAATCTTCATTACACATTCAGGAGAGTAGCGGGAAGTCTAATTTGGCGCAATGAAAAAAATGTCCAATTTACATAAAGATAAACAGAATAATTTTACCGGGTTTTTAGGCTCCAGTTACCTTGAGAATTACGCTGTCCTAGAATCTTTAATACCAGCACCAGACTGAGCAATAAAAGTAAATACCATGAACCGAGTTTCCCCCACCCGACCATATGCCATTTTTCTACCTGGCTTGGATATAGCCAGATCTGATAAAAGGTACTGATGTTCTCAGCCACCCAGATAATGAAAGCCAAAATCAACAGGACAGGTAACATCGGCAGCTGAAAAGCATGCTGATTCAACTGAAACCGGATTCTGGTTTTCCAGAACATCACTACACTCCAGACAAATAACAGCAAGCGATAGTCCGGAATGAAGAATTTACTCATAAAGTTGATGTAGGACAGTACTGCCAAAGCCAGCATATGGCTAAAGCGCGGCAATTTTTCAAATGAAACTTGGTATAAGCGTAAGGAACGTGCAAAAAAACTGCCGACAGCCGAATACATAAAACCCGCAAATAAAGGCACCGTCAGTATTTTAAAAATTGCAGGTTGTGGATATTGCCAGGATGCAATCGCCGGATGGGTCAGGAAAATTTCCATAACCATCGCCATGATATGGAACAAGGCAATTACTTTGGCTTCGGCCCAAGATTCCAGTTTGGTATAGAGCAATACCATCTGAATCAGTAAAGCAAAAAATAATAGATAGTCATAGCGGTAGAAACCATAAAAAAGTTCACTACCCATTGATGCGGTTTGTGCAAAAGCAAGCAGGAGCAGAATCCCAAATAAGGCAGCCGAAGCTGCCTTATAGGTAAATTCAAACCCTGATTTAAAAAAGTCGATCAAGGTTTACATCCTAAAGATATTTAGCGCTGTACTCATGTACGGTATCAATAAATACTTTAGGATTGGCTGGATCCACCCACTGGGTAATGCCATGACCTAAGTTGGCTACATAACCGGTTGTTTCGCCGTTGGCATAGGCATCATCCAGCATCAACTTGGTCGCTTTAGCAATCGCGTCCGGAGTGCCATATAAAGTTGCCGGATCCAGGTTGCCTTGTAGCGCAGCACGACCTGCAACAGTCTGGCGTGCAACATTGAGCGGCGTGGTCCAGTCCAGACCAAAAGCATCTGCACCGGTCGCGACCATAGGCTCCAGCCATTGGCCACCACCTTTGGTAAACAGAATCACTGGAATCTTGCGGCCATCTTTTTCACGTTGCAAACCTGCCACAATTTTCTGCATATAATTGAGTGAAAATTCAATATATTCACGATGCGCAAGTGCACCGCCCCAACTATCGAAAATCTGCACTGCCTGAGCACCGGCATCGATCTGGGCATTCAGATATTCAGTCACAGCATCTGCTAAACGTTCTAATAAAGCATGCAGAACTTCTGGCTGTGCGTACATCATGTTTTTAGTGAAGCGGAAATCTTTACTCGAACCCCCTTCAACCATATACGTCGCCAAGGTCCACGGGCTGCCGGAGAAGCCGATCAATGGTACTTGCCCACCCAAAGCGGAACGAATAGTCGATACTGCATTCATTACATAATCAAGGTCAGACTTGGCATTAAATTTGGGTAAATTAGCCACATCCTGTTCAGTCCGCACAATTTTGTGGAATTTTGGACCTTCACCTGCTTCAAAATACAGGCCCAGACCTAAAGCATCCGGAACAGTCAAAATGTCCGAAAATAAAATGGCCGCATCCAGCTCATAACGGCGTAAAGGCTGCAAAGTCACTTCACAGGCAAATTCAGTATTTTTGCAAAGAGAAAGGAAATCCCCTGCTTTAGCACGTGTTTCTCGATATTCTGGTAAATAACGGCCTGCCTGACGCATCATCCATACAGGGGTAGTATCTACAGGTTCACGTAACAATGCGCGCAGAAAACGATCATTTTTTAAGGTCGTCATTCACTTTCCTATCTATCTTTGATATTGCCCACATCATAACAAAATGGCTGCATTTTGAATAACTTCTCATGACTTTAAAAACCGATCATGTTAAGTGATCAAATGTGAGGAATTACACAAAAGAACTACTGCATCTCCACATTTTTTCTGTAATACTTATAGTGTTTTTTCACATAGTTAACGAAATATTTTTAAGGTTGAGTTACATGTTAGTTCGCACAATGCTCGCTGTGAGTCTAGGTTGCATTTTCGCAGGTACTGTTTTCGCTGCGTCTACTGCTGAACAACCATTAAACCCCCAAGTTGTCACTGATGTTGCGGTTCAGGATCCGATTGATCCTTTAGCAACTGAAGCTTCGGCAGCACAAGCAGAAACTCGAATTAGTGCTCAAGAACAACAAGATCTGAAGAAAGCTTCTGAAGCATTAGATGTATTACAAGATACTGAAGACCAGACTGCCGATATCGGTGCTGCTCCAACCACGACTAAAGCACCGACGAATTCTGCTGCTGCGAAAGCATCTTGGACTTTAGACGGCCTTAATAATGCAAGCTGGTATGAAGATATTGGTAAAGGCCAATTTCCGGTATATGCACGTGCGCATGTCATGTTAAATAATGCCCATGCTTCTCCAGGTGCGATTGACGGTACTAGCGGTAAAAATACCTTGAAAGCGATCGCATCTTTCCAGCAAATGAATGGTATTAAACCAACCGGTACATTGACTCAGGAAACTTGGGATGCCCTATTGGCTAAACAGGGTTCTAAGCCTGCTTTTGTTGAATACACCATCACTGAAGAAGACCTGAAAGGTCCTTATGCCGAGTCTATTCCTTCTGACTATGCCTTACAGGCAAAAATGAAAGGTCTGTATTACACTCGCGTAACTGAAATGCTGGGTGAAAAATTCCATATGGATGAAGACTTTTTGAAAAAGTTAAATCCAAAAGCTACCTTTAAGAAAGCTGGGGAAAAGCTGATTGTTGCCAATATCCGCAATGAAGTTCCTGAAGATATTCATTTAATTGTGGCGCATAAAGGTGCTAAGCAGCTTTATCTGTTCAATAGCCGCAACCAGATGATCGCTTCTTTCCCTGCAACGATTGGTAGTTCAAGTACTCCATCGCCAACAGGAACTTATAAGGTGACTGGCGTAGCGAAAAACCCATGGTATAGCTACTCGCCATCTAACTTTGTCCAAGGCAATAACAAGAAACCACTTTCTTTACCACCTGGTCCAAACGGTCCTGTAGGTAATATCTGGATCGGTTTAAGCAAAAAATCATTTGGTATTCACGGTACGCCAAATCCATCTGCAATCTCTAAAACTGCGTCACATGGTTGTATCCGTCTGACTAACTGGGATGCGAATGATTTAGGCCGTAAAGTGAAATCAGGCGTAACTGTCCGTTTCCTTGAATAATCTTTATTTAAATACCTAAGCCCGCTTATGAGTGGGCTTTTTTATACCTGCTTTCTCTTATATCGTTGCAAAAATGCAATGATCTGTCGCCTGTTTATAATTTTTTAAGAATTAAAACAACGTTATGATGATCTCAAGTTAAAAATTAAAGTGAGATAAATTCATGAAAGCTTTTCTACATCCAAGTGAAAATCGTGGTCATGTAAAAATGGGCTGGCTGGAGTCTAAACACAGCTTCTCATTTGGCAACTGGTACAATCCGAACTATATGGGCGTGAGTGCATTACGCGTTATTAATGATGATATGATTGATGCACATCAGGGCTTTGGTACCCATCCGCATGACAATATGGAAATCCTGACCTGTGTACTAAAAGGTACGATTACCCATCAGGACAGTATGGGCAATCATGGCGGTATTGCAGCAGGTGAATGGCAACTGATGAGTGCTGGAACCGGTGTACGTCATAGTGAAATGAACCAGGGTGATGGACAGGTGCATCTCCTGCAAATCTGGATCATTCCGAATGAACGCGATGCTCAGCCGAATTATCAGCAAATTCGTCTGGATGCAAAAGAGCAACCGAATCAATGGCATTTAATCTGTGGACCAAATAACAATGCACCCATGCACATTCGTCAAAATGCAGAAGTCAAAACCGCAGTGATCCATAAAGGCCAAAGTCTGGACATCAAAGCGACTCAGCATATCAATTATGTACATGTGATTTCTGGCTCAGTACAAATTGCAGAATATACAGTTGAAGCTGGTGGTGCGATTGCCTTTATGGATGAGGCAGAAATTAAGGCGATTGAAGATGCACAAGTGATCTGGTTTGATTTACCAGAAGCTGCTCATTAAAACTTCTATTTATATTCAGTCTATGCCGACTCATCATTTTGATCAGTCGGCATTTTTATGGAAAACATATAAAAATAAAAGTGATTCATTCTTTATAAGGATTTGAACTTCAATATCCCACTATACAAATTAAACCAATTCACATCAGTTTTTTACCGAACAACAGCAAATTTTGGGCGAAGATTGAGCTGATCCATTTTGATTGGATCAATATAGCGAATGGCTGTTCTGGTCATTATCTTGTATAGGTTAAAACAGGTGTATGCACCTTTTCATTTATTCTAAATAAACCGAAGAGCACATCTAATGAACCAGATTTTAGAAATTCAAAATAGCCAGCAACAAGCTCTGCACTTTCTATTAAATTTTTTAAAACAGCAGCAATATCAGTTTACCGCCATTACCCCACTTTCCCATCAACGGATTCTGGATCGCAAAAGAAGCGAAAAAAATAAATATAAAACTCTACAGGATATCTTTGGTTGGAATCTGGAATTTACAATTACCGATCTTGATCCTGTTCTTTTTTCATTATTGTTAGAACATCAACTTTTGGAAGTTCAAGATAATGCATATAAAAGTCTGATCAGAGTCGCTTCACTCGAAGACGAATTATTTATTCACTCAGCCTTTCCTACGACCCAACAGGATGCTGTTTTTTTTGGTCCTGATACTTACCGTTTTGCTTATCATTTAAAGCAGTATTTATCTTGCCAGGCCAATTCTTTTAAACGAGCAGCTGAAATATGCTGTGGCACTTCTGCTGCTGCGATTCATATAGCTAAATATTTTCCAGATCATAAGGAAATCTTTGTCGCAGATCTGAACCCGAAAGCCCTTCTCTATAGCCAAATTAATATCGACTTTTCAGGTTTTGATACGATTCATCCTGTGCAGAGTAATTTATTTTCTGGTCTTGAAGGCCAGTTTGACCTGATTTTTGCCAATCCTCCTTATTTAATTGATCCAGATCAACGACAATACCGTCATGGAGGCAATGAACTGAATGGTAATGAATTGTCTTTTAAGATTATTAAACAGGGTTTACAGCGACTCAGTCCAGATGGACGTCTATTTTTATATACTGGCGTCACTATTTGTCAGGACGGCGATCGCTTCTTACAGCATCTGGAGGATTTAATGAAACAGCATCAAAATATTGACTGGTCTTATGAGGAAATTGACCCGGATATTTTTGGTGAAGAGTTAGAGCAACCTGCTTATCAACATGTAGAAAGAATTGCGCTGGCCCTACTCAAGTTCGAAGTCAAAACTGATAGACCATAAAATTTCAGCTCGGGTTGTGGCTATTTTTAAACTGCGGCCTAATTAAAACAAATAAAAATTAACTCAATCCGCATCACATTTAAAATTATTTTTAATAATTATTTATAATTAAAAAACATATACTTAAATAAAATATTAGTTCTATTTTATCACCACGTACTTCTATAATTCTCATCTGATATTTACGACAACTTTAAAAATAATGTCGTCTTTTTGGTTATACCTTGGGGAAAATTATGGAAAGAAATTATTTGAGGTTGAGAACAGCCTTACTAACCTTATCGCTATCGATGAGTCTGATTGCCTGTGGTGGAGATGGCAGTAGCGGAACATCTTCTCCTGCAGAAACACCAGATTCTGCTGTTAATCCACCATCAACAACTAATCCATCTGATAACGAGGAATCATCCCCCTCACCTGTAGAAACACCTGATGGCATTACACCACCTTTAAATCCACAAACGCCAACAACCACCCGGATTAATAAGGCATTGAGTACAGGTGATGCCCGACCTCTGATTCAGCAAGATTCCGCTACATTGCTAGACTGGGCCTTACAGCTCGCCAAGCAACAACAAACATGGCAAAAGGGTTTAATTACCTCACTCTATACCAGTTCAAATGGCAAAGTTTTGCAACCTCAACTGCAATTTACGCCAACTGCTTCGATTAATCTTTATCCTTATGATTTAAGCGCAGCTCTACCAATCGCAGTTTCAGATCAAGCCTGCGGCTGGAATTTAAGTCAGCAGGCGAATAAAGGCTGTGGTCTGGGAGTCGCATCACAAATCGGTAAAGGCCGGGCGCTGGCTTTTGGCCAGAATATGCTGGGGGGGATCTCAGCGAATAGTCCTGACATGGTAGATTTTGCACCCGTGCTCAACAATGGTTTTCGCTGGCTATTGACGGGGAAAACACAAGCACAGCCTAAACAAGAATTAAAACTTACCGTGAATGGCCTGGCACAAACCAACCTGAGCATGATAGAAAATATTTTGCCCACCATTTAGGGGTTAAAGTTACCTTTCTACAATGTAATGTACTGGATCAAACCAATACCTGCTGGAAAGATGCTGACCTGATGATTTTAGGCAGTAATATCGGCGCCAATAATTTTGAATCCAGCTTGATTCAGGAATATCTGGAGGCAGGTAAGCCAATATATTTCCAGGCAATGGGTTATAACGTCACTACACCGATGGAAAAAATCTTTTCGGCATTGAAGATTGAAACCAATAATAATTACTGGCGTGGCCAAGATACTTTACTCATGTCTTCAGGACGTTCCATCACCGATCAATGGAATAAAGTGAATGATATTGATAGTACGATCCAAATGCTGGAATATTTCAAGTCACCAAGTGCGGCACAACGTTTATATAACCAGATCGATTTAAGTAAAGCTTCTCAAGCAGATAAGAATAAACTGGGACTAGGTGCATTTAATGCGAAAAACATGAGCCGCCCTGACCTGATTTATGTACTCAGTTCAAAAATCATGGGCTATGATCTTAAAGATTTCTATGCACTTTATGGCTTGCCTTTAACTGCAACCGCACATGCTTCAGTCGCCATGCTTAATCTGCCGACCGCACCTTTGTATTTCTATGCGCAACCAGATGGCGGTTCAAATCGCCTGGCAACAGGACAATGGCTCACCATTCCAGCAAACGGCCCTCTCCCTAACTATCCTTACTAATTGACCAATTTAATATAAAAAAATCCCGGCTTCGGCTGGGATTTTTTATAGCAGAACATTTTCATGATCCGTGTATTAGCGATCAGTGAGAACTAAATAAATAGCTATTTATTTTTCTTGTCTCGACTGCCTTCAAGGATTTCAATTAAGCTCAGATTAATATTTCTCGCCAGTTTTTTTAATTTCTCTCTCGGTTTTCCTCTGCAAAGAAAGCGGAAACTATAAAGCTCATCTTTATAAGAAATTACATAGAAAAAAGTTCCTACTGGCTTTTCTTTGGTTTCTGTCCCGCCTCTTTTTAAGAGTCCTGTACAGGCAATATAAATATCAGAATAAAACATTTTCTTGGCTTTTCTGACCATTTCCTGTGTGACTTCCATAGATTCTGGTGTATATTTTTTAATAAATTCTGGTTTGATTTTTAAAATATTCTCTTTGACACCCATGTCATAACACACTAGCCCGCCATATAGAATATCGCCAGAATATTTATTTTGGGAAAATCGGTAAGCCAGGTAACCTGCTGATGCACTCTCTAGAAAAGTAATACTTAAATTTTTTTTGGCGAGTAATTTTATACATTTATTCATCGAGTAAACTCCTGACTTTACGATCTTCTATTGAGTATTAAATATTCAAAAATAAAAGATTAAATACTTAGCGTCTGAATGTCCTAGCAAAACTAAAACTGAACTGCCCTTGCTCACCACCTTAAACCAGCTGTATATCCTCAGTCATTTATATGACTTAAGTTCATACCAACGAAACTCATAATAACCTTGACGGGTTTTAACTCTGATTGGCTTTCTGATTTGATGTGTATTAGATTTTTTATAGGTTCATGATAGTTTTATGCCTAAAAGCATAAGTAGTAGAAGATATAAAATATAGATCACTGAAATGATGGCTAAGTCGATTTAAGTGTGAACTAAAATGTGCTTATTAATTCAGGGTTTATTTATAAGACGATGAATAGGTTTAATTAAGAAGTGAATAATTTCAAAGACAAAATCCTGGCAAGATACCAGGATTTTTTATATTCACTTTTGGTCATGTCATATGACCACTAAATAATTTTGAAAATTTTGCTGCTGATGGTGCTTTGAAAAAACATTTCAAAACTTGGGCGAATATTTTCACCTTCAACCGTAATATGTTTAACGTTAGAATCCGATTGGGTATGAACAAAATCAGGGTCAACAGTAGCCTGAATCACGTATTGAACACCGAATTGATCTTTCACATTAATATTTTGCTTAAGCATAAATAAACCTTTAGTAATGATTATAAGAGAGATCGGCTAGAAATTGGTTAGCCAATATATAATTTAAATATTAAATAACCCGAATCGCGGATAAAAAATTGACTTGAAAAATAAGAGGACTAGAGCCATCAGTTGAGTTACCACACAAAACTTAAAACTCTAGTCCCGATGTTTAATAGTACCGAATTATTTTGCGT
>NZ_VPDX01000034.1:0-26011 GCF_013417475.1 Acinetobacter sp. YH12249
CAATGGCTTTTATGGCTTCAGCTTTAAATTCTGCGGTGTAAGTCTTCTGTTTCTTGCTCATGGTAAACTCCTAATGAGTATGTATAGTTTACCAAGTTAAACCCTCCTGTTTTTTAAGCACACATCACATTAAGAAAATATCCTCAATATTTATAGGATTTTTAAAGTATGAACTAATTTTCGAAGAACCCTTTCTAAGTAATGTGACCTATTAGGAAAAATGAAAATACTGAAATCTCCGTATCAACAATCAGTCAAAGTACATCCTGATGATTTTCTGTAACCGATACCCAAGGACTATACCTACCCTTCTGATGTGCTGTGCAACAAAGCCCTCCTTAGCCACACTATAGCTATAGATTAATTCCATTATTTTGTGATTTAATTAAATTATTCATTCTTAAGACCCAATTTAATGGATTTATATTTCACTAAACCAGAAGAAGTTGTGACTCTTTTAGGTGAGCGTTTACGTAAGCAACGACTCTTTCTGGAGATGTCTCAAGCTGAGGTAGCAGCACGCGCTGGTGTCGGCGTGAATACAGTTTCGAATCTTGAAGCGGGACGAAATGTATCTGTTGAAAATTTAGTCCGTATTGCAATGGTCTTGGGTCGATTAAACGAACTTCAGGAACTATTTAAACCTCAGCTTAACAGTGTGAATGACATTCTTCGCTATGAGAGTCAAAGTAAGCGCCACCGTATTAAGAGGAAGGGATAATGCTCAATAGACTTAATGTTTATTACAACGGTTGGGGCGAATCATGGTTATGGGGAACGCTGATTAGTTCAACAGCCACGACAGGTAGACCCACCATTGCTTTTGAATATAGTCCAGAAGCAATACAGCAAGGTGTTGAGCTCTCTTCTTACTTGCTGCCTTTAAAAGGTCTACCATTCAGACAAGGTTTTCCTACTCATCAAATGGGACTCCCAGGTCCAGTCTATGACGCTTTACCAGATGGTTGGGGCATGATGTTGATGGATCGATATTTCAAAAAAATTGGCTTAAATTCAGCACGAATTGGACCTTTGGAGCGTCTGACCTATATTAGTAGTCACGCAATGGGTGCCCTCTCCTTTGAACCTTGTGTTGCTGACATGCAAACCTCAGAAAATATCCCTTTACAACAACTGGCCCAGGAAGTTCAAGAAGTACTCAAAGGTGAAGGTGGTGAATTTCTACAGCATTTATTGGTCATGGGTGGCTCCCCTCAAGGTGCCAGACCAAAAGCGTTGGTTTACCGAGATCCTGTCAATTTAGAGTTTTCGACTCAAGATTCTGATCAACATGAAGCCTGGCTGATTAAGTTTCCTGCTCAGCAAGAGCATCCTGAAGTCTGCGCCATTGAAGCCGTCTATGCAGAATGTTTGCGACTTTGTGCAATTGAGACTCCAGATACCCATTTCTTTAATTTGCCCAATGGTTTAACGGCTTTTGCTTCTAAACGATTCGATCGTCAAAATGGTATGCGGATTCCAATGCAGAGTTTGGCTGCATATACAGGAGCAGACTATAAAGTTCCAGGTAGCCTAGACTATCGCAATTTTCTCCGGGCAACCTTGATGTGTACGCAAGATGTACGAGAAAGATTGCATGCTTTTAAACGTGCTGTGTTTAATGTGCTTTTCAATAATCGGGATGACCATACTAAGAACTTTTCATTTCTCATGGAGAAAAATGGTCAATGGAAATTGGCTCCAGCCTATGATGTGACCTTCTGCGAGGGTCCAGGTGGTTATCATCAAATGGACATTATGGGAGAAGCGCTCAATATTTCCCGAAATGACATACATAAACTCGGTACTTCAGAAGCTAATCTGACTACTCTAGAAGTCGATGAGATCATCTTGACCATGCGTGAAATTGCACTTCAATTTAGTCAAATTGCGCAGCGCCTGTATCCCCATCAAATTCGAGAATCTACCCTACAGATGATTCAATCACGGATTCAACAGAATATTGATTTTTTAACTGAAACCTAAGCGTAAATATAAACTAAGCGCCAACCATCAACTGCAAATAGACTTTGATATAGTTAGTCGCTACATAATCTGTAGAACCTGTGAATTAGCTCTCTTTATAATCACGAATATTAGATGGATCACCGCCAAGATATATTCTGCAAACGTGAAATCACTACATCCAGATCGAAAATCACTAAGAAAAAACTGTCACCAAAAAAAGGTCTGCACTATGGATAGATGCAGACCAAACTCTGGATAACTACCAGCACGAGAAATATGTCGCAATTTTGCATAGACATGAATTTGATAAAATCAGCCCAGAAAGCCAGAAATTCATAAAAACTATTTCATCAATCCCCTATAACTTAATCACGTTCATGGTCGATCTTAAATCTTGTGAAAAGTACTCATGCTGACCTAGCCAAACTGTAAAACTCATGTATTCATAGCCTTTAAATGAATCTTTCAATCGGTATATTTAAGGTAAAAACTAGTAATCAGAAGTTATTATCACCCCCATATAAAACAAGGATCAACTTAAAAACAATAACTTAGTAAATTATTCTTCCATTTTTTTTATATTTAGTGTTATTTACTGTAGTCATTAGAACACTCTTCTTTGGAATACTCTGAAGAAAACTGTAAGGTTGTAAACAGACCAAGTTACAGCGAGTAACTGATTCAGAAAAAGGCTGGTTGTATGGTGAAAGTTTAGAGTTACTGTTCTAATGTTTTAAACAAATGTTTTGTTAAAAAGGAGCAACATATGAAATTTCACATCGCTAATATGACTTGTGGTGGTTGTGCACGCGGCATTACTACCGCAATTAAAGAGCTCGACTCGAATGCCTCACTCGATATTGATTTACAAAACCGTATTATTGAAATCAACACAACGGTGAGTCAGGATCAAGTCATTGCCACTCTCAGTGAGCGTGGATTTACAGCTGATCCTGCTTAATCTCTGTTAGAGTAACAGTGGGAATTCCTTACCACTTTTACTCTCTTATTTTCCTCATCGTACAGATAAAACCTGTACTTGCTTGAAATAAAAGTAATCCCTGAATTCCACCTAATCTTGGTTCGAGCTGATCTTCGCATATAGAACTCAGCATATCTAAATGATAGAGATCGTATATGAGTACCGAAATGACTGATACGCCACACTACAGTGAAACATTAGAGATTGAGGGGATGACATGTGCTTCTTGTGTAGGCCGTGTGGAAAAAGCTTTAAAATCTGTTGAGGGTGTTGAATCGGCTCATGTAAATCTGGCTACCGAAAAAGCAGTCATTTATGCGCATCAACCACTTGATCGCGCTACTTTAATTAAAGCCGTAGAAAAAGCAGGCTACGAAGGGCTTTGTTGCATAAATATGTAAGCATCTGATTTAAATAAATTTAATTTTGGATCAAAAAACAATCAAAACTTTTAAAATCATATAGTTATGAAATCTTTGTGCAACAAAGCCCTGAATCCATAAGAGTTCCGATCAGCAGTGGTCTCCGCGATGGGTTCCAAAGCCAGCAGATGGAGCGCCTGCATGGCCCGGCATTTCATCGTGGGTATCCCGAGAGGTCTCATCTTGCCATTTTTCTTCGGAATAAGGACTCTCCGAAGCGGAAGGGGCGTGTAACCTCGCCTCTTCAACGACATCATCGCACCGGTCTTGGCCTTGGGTGTATTCCAAGTCACCTTGTCGACCCCAGCCGTGTTTTTGCCTTTGTTTTCAGACACTCGTTTGACGGCCAATGCTTTGCCACTAAACGAGTGAGTCAGCAGCCATTGCAAAGCTTTCGCCTTGTTATGCCTGCCGTCTTGTACCGCCTTCACAATACGCGCTTGCAGCCCTCTGACATGACGCTGTACAGCAATCCAATCGATGCTGTCCCACGATGTGCTGGAAGGTGCACACGCTGATACTGCTGCATTCATTTGCTCTCCCTCCATTAAAAGGGTTCTACACACTCTCTTGTGATGAGAGACCATAAGGACGTCAGCCCGCTTTCGCGTGGGGTAATGTTTCAACCTCTATCCAACCCATTACAGACTGGCATTCGCTTTTTCCTCGTTCCTTCGCCCGCATCACCATGGGCAGTTTTTGCAAACTGCTTTCCCAATGGGAGTAATACGGGATTTCCACGTTCCGCTTACTGAAGTACATCGGCTTAGGTGCCTGCTATCGACCGGGAGGCGTATGGGTCACGAATGCGTAGTCGAAAGACGCAATTCCCACCTCCATTACCGTTTTGGTTCGAGCGTATCAGCCATTTCCGCTCGTTCAACTTGACGATCGTTACGCAGATTCACATGTGTTCACCATACCGATTATCTAGCCCTTGTCCGGCTATGGCTGCCAGAAGGGTACGCCTCTCACGATTGATACCCCGCACCTTGCGGTGCCTCGTTACATTGTCGAAGGCGCTCTTTATTCAGCCTTCTAGATTCACCCGGTGACACGGGTGGTTCCCGCAGGGGGAACAACTTCATTAAGCGACTTCGTGTCGCACCTCGACCCAATTATTGCAAATCGGTAGATTGCCATCATCCAGATAGCGGCTTAAAGCTGGCCAACGCTTCAGAGTGTAATTGATGGCCTTGGCGGTGGGAGAACTCGATGGCACTGTCAGATGATGTTGGTTGAGCCATTCATATAGTTGTTGCATCACTGGTTGACTATGCTGTTGTCGGTATTCGCGGCGGTCTTCCGCTGTACCATCGGTCTTTTTCCTGAGCTCTGCTTCTATCGCATACAGTTTCTGAATCAGCACTAATGCCTGTTCAGCGACCTGACTTTTCCCAGTTACATGCAGTTCATGGAATTTACGACGTGCATGCGCCATGCAGCCCACCTCAATGACATCGCCTGATTTAAAGCGTGCTTTATAACCACTGTAATCATCACAGACTAGATAGCCCTGCCAGCCTTTCAAGAACTCTTCAGCATGCTGGCCTGAACGACTATCCTGAAAGTCATAGATCACCGCCTGAACTGGATTGTACTGTGTAGTGGCATAGGCCCAGACATAACCTTTCTTCGGTTTTTTATTATTCTCACCCATCCGCATGATGGTGACCGGTGTTTCATCTGCATGCAGCACCTGCTGTTGTAGTACCACCTCTTTTAAGGCATTGGCCAGAGGTTCCAGTTCTACACCGCAGCGACCTATCCAGTCAGATAAAGTTGATCTAGAAAGTTCGATTCCCGCCCGCTGATAGATCAGACATTGACGGTACAGCGGCAAATGATCGGCATACTTCGATACCAGCACATGGCTGAGCAATTCAGGTGAAGCAATGCCTTTATCAATCACATAGGCGGGCATCGCTTGCTGAGTCAGAGTGTCACACTGATCACAGACCCATTTACCACGCACATGCTGTTCCTTATAGAACTGTGCCGGTCTGAAATGCAGTTTTTCACTGACATCTTCGCCGATACGACGGAGTTGGCAGCCACAAGCACATTGGGTTGATGCAGGTTCATGCTCAATACGGATGGTGTGTAGATGATCTGGCAGTGGTCGACGTTTAGGTTTATTGGTTTTGGCTTTCTGTGTCGCTGCATTAGTTTTATCTGCATTTAGCCGTTCCAGTTCTAGATCAACCGCGGCAATATCTTCTTCAACCGCTTCATCCCACAGATGGATTTGTTTTGCCGTTAAGTGTTCATTCTTTTGGGCGAATTTGTGCTTTTTAAACAGCGCCAGTTCATGCTCGTATTTTTGATTGAGAATAGAAAGATGTTGAACTTTAGAATCTAATTGCTGGTTTGATTGTGCTAGAGACTGATGCTGCATCGCCAACTGCCGGGTAAATTCCAGCAGTTGTTCATGGGTCAGTTGGCTTAAGTCAGGCAGCGTATTCATGACCGCAGTATGCCTGAGGTCATGAAGAGAATGAAATAGAACGTTTGGAGAATAGCAGAATAGCCGAGCTTGGTTTAGAGCATTGTTACCACTTGCTGTCGTCCAATGCGCTGCCAGGGCAAACCCTGGATTAATGCCTGTAACTGTTCCGGGTTGAGGACCACGGTTTCACCTTGGTGAACTTGAGCCCAGTGGAATTTTCCCTGTTCCAGCCGCCTGGCACACAGCCAGATGCCCAGTCCATCATGTACCAGCACTTTCATACGATGACCACGTTTATTACAGAACAGGTAGGCGCAATGCGGTTTGATGTAGCCAAAGGCTCTCACCACCTGAGCCATGGTCGTATCCATACCTGCACGCATGTCCATGGGCTGGGTAGAGAGCCAAATTTCATTGATACGGATCATGTTGCCAGTGCCTTGAGTAATTCTGCCAAGGCAGGTATTTCTGATGTCTGCCATTTTAGCTGAATATCATTATTCGTATGAGGCACGGTGATACACAACGTGATCCTCTCATCAATAGGTTGGCTGATTGCAGCAGTGTAAGGCAAAGCAATAAATGCTGGATTCACATGAGTAGGATCCTGCACGGCACCATCATGATGGCTGAAGATCCTGATCCAACGACTGACAAGGTTGGCATTAATACTATGTTGCAGTGCGACCGAAGCGATCGAGGTATTAGGATTTTTGCAGGCATTGACAATACTGAATTTGAATTCTTTGCTGTATGTTCTGCGTTTTTTAGCAACAGGAGGTGTTGCTGAATATATATCCATGTTCATAGATTAAGTCCCCACTTGTTTTTAGGTGGGAACTAAATTAAGGCTTATAGGATCGCTTGGTAAGGCTGTGTTAGCTGGATGCTTACTTTCTTTTACCTTAATAACGTATTTTTTTAACGGCAGCATACCTTTTGAAACACCACCAAATTATTTATGTTCCACCAGCACATATACTTCCCTATCGAAAAATCTGATAAGAATTGATTATTTTGATACAAAACCTGAAAACTGGGAGTGCTTATATGGACATATATAATATTTCCGGATAAATATAAAACTACTCCACAAGAAGAAAGGCAGAATTTAATCTCAGTCCGAAGTAACAGTACTCTCAAAGACCAAATGTAAAGAAGCATACTTAAGAAAATAAATTTCAATAATGCATGAGGATGTAATTAGTTTCAGGGTGCTAAGAAAGTGTAGCAACTTGCTACACTTTTTCGCTTTTTTGAATCAGCTGTTTTAAGAAATCTTCTAATTGTAAGAGACTGGCTTCGTCAATTTCCGAGATATTCAGAGAAACCTTAAGCTGTTTTTGATTCAGTTTGATATTCCCCGCAATCTTACCGGCATATTCAATTTTTCTGACCACGGATGTTGTGGTCAGTTTTTCTGGATTCTGACTCAATAGTTTTTCAGCATAAGTAGTAACTTTGCTTTGCTCGAGTTTTTTGTCTTTTAATTTTTCCCAAGCTCCGAGTAAGGCCACTTCGGCTTCAGAGAGTTGTTCAAGATGATCCGATAGAAATTTTTTGAATGCAGTTGCAGCAGTACGGCCTAGCAAGCCTGGTTCCACATCAAGGTCATTTAAAATTGCTTGCGGCAGTTTTTCGTATGCTAAATACTTGTACATATCTTCGCGATTTAAACCCAGTGAATTGGCTAAACGTTGCTTGTTTTTCTTTAATTTCTCATCAAGTGAGTTCAGGCCAATAAAAATCTCATAATCTGTCAGATCCTGACGCTTTAAATTCTCTGCCAGGGTTAACAAAGATGCTTCTACATTATTTGCATCAATTATAATGGCTTCAATCACAGACTTTCCGAGTAATTGATGTGCCCGTAAGCGTCGCTCGCCTGCAATCAGTTCATATTTCAGATTATCCAGTTTACGCACTGTAATGGGCTGCAAAAGGCCGATTTCATTAATAGAATCCGCCAGTTCTTTTAACTGTGACTCTTCAAATATTTTACGCGGCTGGTTTGGACTTCGGCTGATATCCTCAATAGGGACATTACGTCTAAACTCTTTCGGCTCTTTAATATTGTCTTTCTGTGCTTGCTGATGTTTTTCTGTATTCTGTTTCAGTTTCTGAGCTAAAAGCTCTTTGGTGCTTGCCATAATGCTCTCAGGTTTTAATTTTCACTACAATTTCATTGGCAAGGCTTTCAAAAGCCTTACGTACTTTTGAATTTTTTTCTACTTTCAAAAGTGGTTGTTGCAGAATCGCTGCTTGATTGACTTTAGTACTTTGAGGAATTGTGGTTTCTAAAATTTTACCTACCTGTTTCAAGGCTTCATCCCGAATCAGCTTACAGACATTCTGACGTTCATCATGCTTAATTAGTAAAGCGCCTAAAAGCTCTAAATCTGGATTAATACGTTTGATTTTTTCAAGATGATTTAAAAGATCTGTTACCCCATACAATCCATATTGTGATCCTGATTCGATAGGGATAATGACATGTGTTGAAGATGCCAAGGCATTGCTTGTTAATAATTTAAGGCTAGGTGGACAGTCGATCAATATAAAATCATAAAGATCTTTTAATAGTTTTAACTTGATATTTAACTCTTCAGAAGGACGGGGAGCTTCTTCTTTTAGTTGATCTTCAGTTTTTCCTAAATTTAAGGAACCATAAATTAATGATACTTTTTCAAAGTTCGTTTCTTCTTGTAATGCATCTGCCAACAACGAAATATCGCCCACTAGTAATTCTGCTGTAGTGACAGCAATTTCGCTTGGATGTTGGATCCCAATGTGTAAACTTGCGTTTGCTTGAGGATCTAAATCAATGACTAAAACTTTGTAGCCAAGATTGGCAAGTTCTGAGGCTAGGTGTACAACAGTCGTTGTTTTGCCACATCCGCCTTTATGGTTAGCAACAGTAATAATTTTTGCAGACATGCGTGTCAGATGCTTCCTTATTTCAATGTTTAGTAATATAAATAACTTTCATTCATCTTACTATAGTTTTTAAATTTATAAATCCTATTTATTCAGCTGTAAAACAACTTAAAAAATAAATTTTTAACTAAGCTAGCTTAATTAAAAATTAGAATAATTAGTTATTTAGCTAATTAATAATTAGGATCATATTTTTATTATATAAAACAAGTGCTTGTAACTTTAAAAGTGGAAGGTTTGTCACTATAAAGTGGAAGGTTTGTCACTATAAAGTGGAAGGTCTGTCACCGTAAAGTGGAAGGTCTGTCACTATAAAGTGGAAGGTTTGTCACTATAAAGTGGAAGGTCTGTCACTAGGGTGGAAGGTTTGTCACTACTATTTTTATAACTGCTATTTTTATTTAAAAATAATTTAAAAAACAAATATTTAAGCTGTTAATAAAGTCTCATAACTAAGCTTTAAAGGTGGAAAGATTGTCACTGTATCTTCTTAACCTGTGGATAATCTGTTTTTATTGGATATTTCCTGATGATTATATGTGCAGTTATACCTTTTAAATCTAACAAAAAGGTGGAAGCCTTGTCACATCAGGGTTTTTATCTGACTTAACCTAACTAGACCTGAATGAAAAAAGTAAAAATAGACCTTCTGAACTGTAATTTCGAGACTAAAGGTGGAAGGTCTGTCATCATAGGGTGGAAAGATTATAATTAATTCCACTTTAAGTGCAGGAAATCGGCTAAAATGCTTCTTTTTGATGACAAACTTTCCACTTTTAGAATATTGTGGTGAAAGTCTTGAAAGTTTTTCCACTTTTGTATATAAAAACTAAGTTAAATTATAAATATCACGGTTATGACAGAATCTGAACCATTGCAAGAAGAATCGAATTATATTCCTTACTGTATAGGCAACATTCGCCATAATGGCGTTGTCAGTACCAGTAACCGTTTAATTCGCCCAATCGAATTATCAGCCAATGAATATAAGGCACTTTTATATGCAATGGCGGTTGCGAATTATAGTGAGAAAAATAGGGTAGATGGTGAAATTACCGAACAAACTTATATTTATTTGTATAAGGATGATTTGGCAGATTTACTAGGATTAAATAAACGTAATTCAATTAATGTTGCAATAGATCGGATTTATAAAGAGCTTTCATCCCGGGTAGCTCATTTTATTATTGAGGAGCCAGCTGATAATGGTAAGAGAAAGACTAAAAAAGTACATTCTGTCGTTCCCATTATCCGTGAGTTAAGATGGGAAGATGATTCTAAAAATGCGATTCAGATTCGTTTTACCAGTGAGGTGTTGCCGTATTTCACTCAACTGGCTGGGGGTAATTTTACTACCTATCAGCTAAAACATCTTTTTGCCCTAGATTCTGTTGCCAGTATGAGTCTTTATACTTATTTCATTAAAAACGAATTTAAGTACGCCAATCAAAAGAGTTATGAAGTGCCATTACTTTTAGAAAACTTGAAAGCACTGATTGATATTAATGAAACCAAATATGATCGCTGGGTAGATTTTAGACGCTATGTATTAGACAAAATAGTGGCAGAAATTAACGAAAATACAGATCTACAGTTAGAGTATGAAACCGTTAAGAAAGGCCGTCCAATTGTAGGTGTGAATTTTAAACTGCATCATCGGATTGCTGATAAGGCACTGGATGAATTTGCAGTGATTGAAAAAATCTATCTTGATGTTCCATTTGAAGACAATGCATCCGTAAAAGAATTAGGGGCTAAATTCGATATGAATGTACGTTCTTGGTATATTTTTAATAATGATGAAAATTATCAGCAGTTCAAGAAGTGGTTTAAAAAAGTAGGATGCCTCACTGACTCTCAAGCAAATATTGTCATTAATGACACTTTATTCCAAATGGATTTTGCTGAAATTGGTATGGGGTTGAATGACTTTAAACGAAATATGAAGCATAAACTTAAAAGTAATCCGGAATTCGTCCATAGTATTCGTGAAAGACTGAATGATATTTTTGGTAAAGAGTTGATCTAGCGAAAAGTGTAGCAACTTGCTACACTTTTTAGATATATGTTCGTAAAGAATACAAGTGGTAAGGACCTTAGGATAAAAACGACTCTGTTGCATAAAGTGTGAAAATTGAGACTGAACCGTACCGGGTTTGTCGGAGACCAACTTTCTTGAGAGAATGTTCCAATGACAAAACCAAAATATACCCCTGAAATCAGAGAAAGAGCGGTTCAATTATTGATTGAATCTGAAAAAGATTATCCTTCTACTTGGGCTGCAATCACAGCTATTGCACCTAAGATTGGTTGTACTCCTGAAACATTGCGTGTTTGGTATTTAAAGCATATGGATCAACTAAATCCTGCCAAAGTACAACAGATATCTGACCAAGAAAAAATGAAGCAAATGGAACGTGAAATTAAAGAATTAAAACGTGCCAATGAAATTCTACGTAAAGCAGCCGCTTTTTTCGCCCAGGCGGAGCTCGACCGCCCACACAAATAATGGTGGATTTTATCCAGAACAATAAAGATCGATATGGTGTTGAAGCGATTTGTAGAATTTTACCGATTGCAGCTTCGACCTATTATCGGGCTTTAGATCTCGTTGATAACCCAGAACATCGAGCGAAACGTGCTCTGCATGATTTATATCATGCAGAGCAAATCAAACGTATTTGGAAAGAAAGTTTAGGTCGATATGGTGTGCGTAAGGTCTGGCAACAATTGAAACGTGAAGGTTATGTTATCGCACGTTGTACAGTTGCTCGATTGATGCAGAAGCTAGGTATACAAGGTGTTTGGCGTGGTAAGAATAAACAAACCACCCGTAGCCGAGATGATCAAAAACGAGCAGATGACTTAGTAAAACGCAATTTTAATGCAGATCATCCTGACCCTTGCGAAGCAATGCTTCTCAGGTCGCTGACTTCACGTATATTCAAACTCATTCAGGCTGGGTCTATACCGCCTTTATTATTGATGTGTTCTCGCGAGCAATTGTTGGATGGAAAGTATCAACACGTATGAATACAGATATGGTGCTCGATGCACTGGAGCAAGCATTGCATGATCGAGGCATGCCAAAGAACGTGATTCATCATAGTGACAGAGGCGTGCAATATCTTTCCATTCGTTATACCAATCGTTTAGAAGCAGCAAATTTACGAGCATCAGTCGGTACGACCGGTGATTCATACGATAATGCTTTGGCTGAAACGGTGAATGGCTTATACAAAACAGAGGTGATTGAATATTTAAAAGCGGATTGGCAAGGTTTAGCAGATGTACAACTTGCGACACTAAACTGGGTAGATTGGTTCAATAAAGAGCGTGTACACAGTGCACTGGGTGGCTTTGTTGCATAAATATGTAAGCATCTGATTTAAATAGATTTAATTTTAGATCAAAAAATAATCAAAACTTTTAAAATCATATAGTTATGAAATCTTTGTGCAACAAAGCCGTTGCAGGTGGAAAACAACACAGCGCTGGTGAGTTATTTTACGAACCGACCATTATTGCCGATGTAACTGCAGAGATGGATGTTGCAACTCAAGAAACTTTTGGACCATTAGCTGCAATTTTTAAGTTCGAAACTGAGCAACAAGCAATTGAGATGGCCAATGCCACAGAATTTGGTTTAGCTGCTTACTGCTACACACAAGATTTAGGTCGTGCGTGGCGCATGAGTGAACAACTCGAGTACGGTATGGTTGGAATTAATAAAGGCTTGATTTCAAATGAGGTTGCACCGTTTGGTGGAATTAAACAGTCAGGTTTAGGGCGCGAAGGCTCAAAATATGGCATTGAAGATTATCTCGAAATCAAATACACCTTATTTGGAGGATTAGGCTAATGAGTAATGAAAAATTTGAAAAAGGTTTAGCGATTCGTAAACAGGTGCTTGGCGAAGCTTATGTCAATAATTCGATCAACAATGCTGATGATTTTAACTTACCTTTACAGGAACTGGTCACGGAGTATTGTTGGGGGGCGGTCTGGGGACGTGAAGAACTGAGCAAACCTGAACGTAGTCTAATTAATCTGGCTATGATATCAGCCTTAAACCGTCCGCATGAATTGAAGCTACATGTTAAAGGAGCTTTACGTAATGGCGTGCCTAAAGACAAAATTCGAGAAGTACTCTTGCAAGTAGCAATTTACTGTGGCGTGCCAGCTGCTGTAGATAGTTTCCGTATTGCAAAAGAAGCAATTTTAGAATATGAACAGGAAAATATTTAAAAATTTTACCAATCAAAGGTTAAAATTATAACCGCATTATTAAATGCGGTTATTCTATTTGCGATTGAAACCTATGAATACTTTCAGCATAAGAAATATTGACAATTAAAGTGAGTAAATCATTACCATATATCAAAATTAATGAAAATTTTGCCACTTGATATCAATTTAACATAATCAATGTTATACGAAGTACAGCAACAACATTTGTAACTCCAAAATAGAAATGTCCGGTTTCTCCAAAGTAAAGAATACTCGCTTTTGCGATTATCGAAGCGTACGGTTTGATATGTTGGTGTTTATGTCGGATAAAGAACTTAAACGATTGTCGGTCTTGCAAGAAATCTGTGATCAACGCATCACCCAATCTCAGGCTGCTCAGCTACTTCACATTTCAGAACGCCAGATCAGACGCTTACTGAAAAAATATAAAGCTCAAGGTCCATCTGCATCAGCTCCTACTGCACATGGTCAAACCTGTAATTCCAAGCTCCTTTTAGACTCAAGTGGCTGAATCTAGTGCATGAAAAGCTGACCAGCATTCATGGATTCAATATTTTAACGAAAACACCGCATTCTTGGATGATTGCAGCTGACTTATTAACGGCTCATATCATGATTAATTTGAAGGACATGCTGATAAATGTAGTCTGCTAATGTTTATTGACGATGTTGCCTCAAACTATAGCAGCCGGTGAGATCAACTCACATGACTTGTTATTCCCATGTAGAAATATACTGGCTAACAAGCAAATAGAAAGATAATTAATATTATTTTATTAAAATAGGTATATAATAAGAATATTTAATATATTTTACTATTTTAATAAAGTTATGAGTAAATATTGTACCATTCAAATTTATCAGGATGACCAGTGGCTTGACTGTGCAATTGTTGAGTTGATGGGTGAAAATGAGCATGGTTGGCAAACACCAACTCGTACTTCATATTTATTTGAATATGCAATTTCTTATATGGACTTACATGATGGCCATGCACTCGCCTATCATTTTCCTGTGAATGTACAAAATAAAATTAATGAAACTTGGCCTGCTTTCTTAATGGATTTACTTCCACAGGGCTATGGTCGTAAAGAATTATTAAGACAACTAAATTACAGTGAAAATGCACAAGAACAAGCAGATTGGGCACTTTTAAAAGCTGGAGCTGGCAACCCGATTGGACATTTACGTATTAAAGAAGCTCATGAGTGGCTGCAAAGGAGCTTTCCGACTGATCAAAATATAGGCTTTAGCCTAAGTGAGATTATAGAACGAAAAGAGCACTTCATTGAATCGCTCGCCTCTTATGGCTTATTCATTGCCGGCTCTTCAGGTGTTCAAGGTGAATGGCCAAAGCTACTCCTCTCCCAAGGACATGATGACCTATTTTATTTAGATCACACACTTGCAGATCATCAGGTAAAAAAACATTGGTTAGTGAAGTTCAGTCGTGGTAGTGACGAAAGCCTGAATAAAATTTTAACTAATGAAGCACACTATATGAAAATTGCTCATTATTTGGGTTTACGCGTACATGAGGAATTACAATTACATGGTAAAACCCTGTTTATTCCAAGATTTGATCGCTACGTACAGGATGGAAAAGTCCAGCGTATTGCACAGGAAAGTCTTGCATCTCTAAGTGGAAAAGCTGGTTTTGGTATTAGGATGACTCATAATCAAATCTGTGAATTACTCACACAGTGTTGTAGTCATCCGAAAGAGGAGATCTTCGAATATCTTAAACGTGATTTGGCCAATGTTGCCTTAGGCAATAAAGATAATCATAGCCGCAATACAGCGATACAACGCTTGAATAATGGCATTATACAACTGACTCCACTCTACGATTTTGCACCGATGTGGTTACATCCTGATGGTATCGCACGAACGACTCGTTGGGAAAAAGATGATCATGGTGGTATGCCAATTTGGCGTTCAGTGATTGAACAAGTCACAGCGAAAACTGGTATTGAACATCATGAAATTCAGGCAGAGTTAGTCAAGCAATTACCCCTCTATCGAGGATTGATGGCCGAAATGAACAAATTGCAGATCTCTCAGGAGATTTTGCAAAATAGTCAGTACCGGATTGAAAATATATGCCAGCAGATTCAGGAGTTAGCACGTGGATAAGCGCTATAAACCTATGACGGCAATTGAGCAGTTAAGAAAGCGCCAAGAAATATTGGAGACGATTAATCAAAATCCTGACTGGCCATTTTACAAGGTTGCTCGTTATATCCGAACTGAGCTTCATTTGACTTTAAATGAAATGGCTAAAATCACAAAAATAGCACCCCAAACTTTGCAAAAAATGGAACAGCCCAATAGTAATCCGACTTTGGAATCTATGATGAAACTCCTAAGCACCTTTGGTTTAAAGATTGTTATTAGATATTGAGTTAAAAGTTATTAATTCAAAGGTAAGCATCCGGCTAACACAGCCTTACCAAGCGATCCTATAAGCCTTAATTTAGTTCCCACCTAAAAACAAGTGGGGACTTAATCCATGAACATGGATATATATTCAGCAACACCTCCTGTTGCTAAAAAACGGTAAGCGTCCGCTGAACACACCTTCTGAATTCATCCTATAAGCCTTAATTTAGTCCCCACTTAGAAACAAGTGGGGACTTAAATTTATGACTACAAATAATCAGACATCCATCGCATCTCTTGCGAAAAAACGAAGAACATACAGTGCTGAATTTAAACAGCAGATCGTTCAGGCTTGTAAAGCGTAAGCGTCCGCTGAACCCCATGCCTATTTTTTAATTTGAGTTGGATTTCCAGCGATGTGGCAGTAATTCTTCTATTTGGGTCGCTTTATGCGTCGGCAGCCTTTTCAGCACATCACTTAAATAGGCATACGGATCCAAGCCATTCAGCTTTGCTGACTGGATTAAAGTCATGATGTTTGCCGCTCGCTGACCACTGCGCAGCGAACCTGCAAACAGCCAGTTCTTGCGCCCTAAGGCCCAAGGTCGCATAAACCCTATTTACTCCAACGTGTAAACGCAGCTCATCCTGAATGGATTCCTGCTGTTGTGCTCTACCAGGAAATTTTAGGGTTGGGATATCCAGGAAAGATCAGGATCTTGAGGGAATATCTTGCAACATTAAAACCAGTTGCTCAACCGGAACCGATCATTCGTTTTGAAACCCAACCTGGCCAACAAATGCAAGTGGATTTCACCACGATTCGACGTAACAACACGACTTTAAAAGCTTTTGTCGCAACATTAGGGTATTCCAGAGCGACTTTCGTGAAATTTTATGATCATGAACGTACGGATGCATGGATCGATGGTCTAGAAAATGCATTTCAGTTTTTTGCAGGAGTACCTCAAGAAATCCTGTTTGATAACGCTAAAACGATCATGATTGAACGGGATGCCTATCAGGAGGGGCAGCATAAATGGAACCCCAAACTGCTCGACTGCGCCAAGAAATACAGCTTTCGTCCTCGCGTATGTAAGCCCTACCGTGCACAGACCAAAGGCAAAGTTGAACGCTTTAATGGATACCTCAAATCAAGCTTTATTGTGCCATTGAAAGCAAGCCTGAAGACTTCGGGTTTACTGTTAGATGTTGATGTCGCCAATGCCCACATTGGCCGGTGGCTGCATGAAACCGCCAATCAGCGGATTCATGCCACCACGCAAGAAAAACCGGCTGTTCGACTGCAACAGGAGCAGCAAAAATTTACGCCATTACCGCAATCAGATACAGGTTCTAGCACTGTACCTGTTGCAGCAGCACAGCATGTCATGCCCTACGAGAGTTTGCAGCATCCCTTATCGGTATATGACCAGTTGCTGGGAGTTTCCTGATGAATCTGCAATACGACCGTATAGAGCAGCTTTGCCAAAAGCTCAATCTGCCTGCCATCGCATCACAATGGTCACATCATGCACAACAAACATTAGGTCAAGATGGAAGTTATGCCGACTTTGTTGAAGCGATCTTGACGCATGAATATGCTGCCAAGCAACAGCGCAGTCAGCAGGTACTGATGAAACTCTCAGGCCTGCCTCAAGTCAAAACCCTGGAAGACTATGATTTTAATTATGCCCTAGGGGCCCCTAAATCACAGGTGATTGAACTGTTCAATCTGAGCTTTATTGCTAGAGCAGAAAATGTGGTGTTTCTGGGGGCTAGCGGAGTAGGAAAAACGCACTTATCTATGGCATTAGGCTATAAGGCCATCATGAACAACATTAAGATCAAGTTCATTACCGCAGCGGATTTAATGCTGCAACTGAGTACAGCCTATCAGCAAGGTAAATTGAAAACCTATATGCAGCGTGCGGTACTGGGACCAAAGTTACTGATTATCGATGAAATTGGTTATTTACCGTTTGGACGTGAAGAAGCGAATCTGTTCTTTAACGTGATTGCCAAGCGTTATGAAAAAGGCAGTACGATATTGACGAGTAACTTACCCTTTAGCCAATGGTCTAAGTCATTTGCGGATGATGTTACGTTGACCGCTGCGATGTTAGATCGGTTGCTGCATCACTGTCATGTGGTACAAATATCGGGTGAGAGTTATCGTTTAAAGGATAAAAAAAGAATTGGGATTCAGCCTCAGGTTGAAACTTAATACGAGATCAAAGGGGTCAATTTTACTTTGCCATTTGTAAGGTAAAAGGGGTCAATTTTAGAATGCCGTTGACAACATAACCTAGTGCACTATGTACACGCTCTTTATTGAACCAATCTACCCAATTTAGTGTCGCAAGTTGTACATCTGCTAAACCTTGCCAATCTGCTTTTAGATATTCAATCACCTCTGTTTTGTATAAGCCATTCACTGTTTCAGCCAAAGCATTATCGTATGAATCACCAGTCGTACCGACTGGAATTTTAAAAATTACCCAAGATAATCCTCCCTTAAAATGGGCATATATACCACTGCAGGATTTCACAATAAATTCTGATATTGATTGGAGTAAATCTATTGCTGAGATTGACCAACAACTTTATCAAAAATATAATTTGACACAGGATGAGATTGACTTCATTGAAAATAGAGCTAAAGCAATGGACTAGTCCAATTGTATAAAACTTAAGTACCCATTGAGGTAGCTTTTTTATTTAACATAAAATCTCTTATTCGAAATTCGACTATAAGCCCAACTTGATGTTGGGCTTTTTTAATACTTAAGCACTAAAAATGTTACTTTTTTGTTTAAAACTTATTTTATTTACTTTCAACAACTTAAACCAAAATATGCAACAGCATGCAACTTTTTTTTAAAAGTGCTTTTTTAAACTAAAAAATGAGTGCTACTTCTAGCAAAGATTTTTATTAAAAATCAGTGTTTTAAGTACCATTTTGCTACAGCTTTGATTTGAAAAAAAGAATCTAACTCTATAATTCAATTGGATTTATGGCATCCCGGAGGGGGCGTATGGTGTGTAAAAAAATCGGGCGTCTTTTTTCCCGATTTTAGGCGTCCCTCCCAAGGGAAAGTCTCCTGATAATTCAGCACACATCAAATTCCTTGAGGATTAAAAACCTGATGGATTATCAGCTAATTTTTGATTATCTGTCATTGGATGTATTCTCAAATATCCCAAGTTTTTAGAAAAAGCTTCTAGATTCTATATTTAGTTTAAGTGCTGAAAACAGTGTGATTATTTCACCATGAAAACAATTTAGAAACACTATGTTAGATGTTTTGTTGTAGGGAATACCCCTACAACATTAAGCTATTCTTTAAATATTCTGCTCGATATATTTGTGGTGGTCTAGAACACTACACATCATTTCATATTCTAGAGTTGGGAATTTAAGATTTGCATCACTTAGAACATACTTCCAATCCAACTGATCTTTAAACTTTTCAACTAATTCAATAGACCATGGTAAAGATTTATTATCAACAAGCCCCCCATGATATTTAATTATGCATCCTCCCCCAAAAAAGGTTTTCCCACCCCAAAATAATCTATCTTTAAATTTCTGAATTAACTCAATAGACCATGGTAAAGCTTCATTATACGAAAGATGTTCCCAATCCCACTTATCTATATACTTTTGAATTAACTCAATTGACCATGGTAAAGCCCCATTATCAGTAAGGCCTTTTATATACATAGAAGATGGTAAACCCTTTATCCAAACACTCCCTCCAAAAAATAGTTTATCTTCATATTTTTCAATTAACTCAATTGACCATGGCAAGGCTTCATTACATGAAAGCCTCCCCCAATCCCATTTATCTTCATATTTTCTAATTAATTCAATTGACCATGGTAAGGCTTCATTACATGAAAGCCTCCCCCAATCCCATTTATATTCATATTTTCTAATTAGATCATTAGACCATGGTAAGGCTTCATTACATGAAAGCCTCCCCCAATCCCAATCATCCTCATATTTTTCAATTAGCTCATTAGACCATGGTAAATTTTCGTTTCGAGAAAGATAAATCCAATCCAATTTATATTTAAATTCTTCTATTAGCTCAATAGACCACACAAAAAGATCACTAAAAATAAATCTATTAAGCGTCTGTGTGTTCCAAATGATTTGATCTTGCAACCCATAAAGAAGCTCAATTGACCATGGCAGGGCTTCATTACATGAAAGCCTCTCCCAATGCCATTTATCTTCATATTTTCTAATTAATTCAATTGACCATGGCAAGGCTTCATTACCTGAAAGATTATACCAGTCCCACCGATCTTCATATTTTCTAATTAGATCATTAGACCATGGTAAGGCTTCATTATACGAAAGACAGTCCCAATCCCATTGATTTTTAAATTTTTCAATTAAATCTATCGACCATGGTAATGATTCATTAGATGAAAGATTCTCCCAATCCCATTGATCTTTATACTTTTCAATTAAATCTATCGACCATGGTATTGATTCACTATATGAAAGATATTCCCAATAAATTTTATCTTTGCACTTTTCAATTAATTCTGTAGTCCAAATTTCTTCTCTAACCCCATCAACAACATCCCAGTTCCATTTATCTTTATATTTTTCAATTAAATCTACCGACCATGGTAATGAGTCATTTTCTGCAAGAATATTCCAATCCCATTGATCTTTATACTTTTCAATTAATTCAATTGACCATGGTAATGATTCATTTTGTGAAAGCCTACGCCATTCCAACTTATCTTTATACTTTTCAATAAACTCGACAGACCACTGTAAAACTTCATTGCTTGATACTGCCGAGGCGGGCAATCTTTTCTTGTATTTTTCAATAAACTCAATAGACCATGGTAATGATTCATTTTGTGAAAGCTGTATCCAATTCCACTGAGCTTCATATTTTTCAATTAATTCATTAGTCCAATCTATCTGAGTATTTTTAGAAAAGTATGTATATACATATTCACTCTCAATGAACTTAAGTATATTTACGAATCTACTGGCATCATCTTCTTGAATTAAATTTAAGAGTAAAGAGGTTTGTTTTCTGCTTCTTTGGATCTGAGTTTGATTCAAAACACTAAGGGCGATCTCATTCTTACTCATAATTTTCTCCCTTTTTTAAATTATCTAAAGCAGCAAGCCAATATAACAATTCACTTTCAAGTCTTTCTCTTTTGCTTTTGAAAAATGCAATCCACTTTTCTTCATTCTCACCAATGCTCTGCATTGCAACCACTACATCATCTTGCTTTAAGTTCTTAAGAATATTTAAGTTGCTTTCAATTTTATATTTGATTTCCATTATTGCTGAACGCAAAAGTTCATTTTCTTTTAAGATACTTGCTTTCGTATGCGTAAAATTACCTTTCTGCAAGTTAGCGTAAATGATTTTTACTTGTGCTATATCATTATTGTCATAAGCATCTTTCAGTTTTATAAATATTTCACTAGCTTCTTCTTTTTGAGCTTCTGGTACTTTATCTGGATGACAAATGTTACAAGCCTTTTTAAACATAAGCTTTAACTCTTTTTCTGACATTTCATCCAGACTATCTACAATAGTTTGTCGTATTTCTTCATATTCTTCTGAATAATCCGTGAAGTCTTGCTCTGCTTGTTCTGCTTCCTCTTTTTTTGAATTAGCAGTTTCCTTATTATTATCTTTTTCGTCTGAAAGATATTTGTGATATTCAGCTTTAGCTCGTAAAATTTCCTTTGTTATATCGCCTAATATTTCAAACTGTCTGCGATTAAATAATATTAAATTACGCTCAATATCAGACTGTTCATTAGTTATTGCTTCAAGTCGGAGTTCGAGAATTTTTAATTCAAATTTTAATTCTAGAATTTCGTTATCTTCACTTACTATCACTGCTGTAAAATTTTTAAGATAGTTAGCGATCTCCTCAACAGCTTGCTGATATTCTCCTTGTTCTAGACAACGACATATCCCCCCTAAAGAGTATGTTTGAATAACAGGTTTTAATTTACCTACTTGTACTGCTATATTTTCAACTTCATCAAGTAAAATACTATTTTTGATTATTTCTAATCTTGTTTTTACTGCATTTGGTGATATAGCGATCTCAAAGCTAGATGAAGATGGATTAAGTAGTTTTTCAAAAATATCTAAATAATCCTGACAAATTTGAACATTCCCCTCAATCACGGTAATGTTTTCTTCATTTTTTCGTGCTTGGTTTGTCCAATTGTAAGAGCCAGTGATCACCACACTTCCATCAATCACACAAAATTTGTGATGCATCTTATTAAATTTTTCAACGTCTAAAAATTCAACCTGACAACCATAGTTCTTTAACCTAATAAAGTTAAGCTTGCCTTGACCACAATTTATTTGATCATTGATTAATATTATTTTTATATCTATACCTTGTTGTGCTTTCTTACACAATTCATTAAATAACTCTGGATCTGTAAACCAAGCAACAGCAACTCGTATTTCTTTTTCAGCAGAGCGCAAATTGGCAATAATAATTTTATGTATATCTTCAAAATATGCCTTAACCCTCAAGAAACCACCTCTTTTTAAATATCTATATTAATCACCAATAAGATGCTTATTTTGCTATGTATCACTACTCAATACTAGGAAAAACTCTCACACAACCCAATTTACGAGCATCAGTCGGTACTACTGGTGATTCATACGATAATGCTTTGGCTGAAACAGTGAATGGCTTATACAAAACAGAGGTGATTGAATATCTAAAAGCAGATTGGCAAGGTTTAGCAGATGTACAACTTGCGACACTAAACTGGGTAGATTGGTTCAATAAAAAGCGTGTACACAGTGCACTGGGTTATGTATCGCCTTTTGAGTTTGAAGCAATGTACTATGATAAGATTAACCCGTTAGGTCAGGTGGCCTAACTTAAATAAAAAAGTCTCCGACAAACCCGGTACGGTTCAGTTCAGATAAGCAGGTGCTGTCTTTTAAATCTTTGTGCAACAAAGCCCTAGCGGAGTAGGAAAAACGCACTTATCTATGGCATTAGGCTATAAGGCCATCATGAACAACATTAAGATCAAGTTCATTACCGCCGCCGATCTCATGCTGCAACTGAGTACAGCCTATCAGCAAGGTAAATTGAAAACCTATATGCAGCGTGCGGTACTGGGACCAAAGTTACTGATTATCGATGAAATTGGTTATTTACCGTTTGGACGTGAAGAAGCGAATCTGTTCTTTAACGTGATTGCCAAGCGTTATGAAAAAGGCAGTACGATATTGACGAGTAACTTACCCTTTAGCCAGTGGTCTAAGTCATTTGCGGATGATGTTACGTTGACCGCTGCGATGTTAGATCGGTTGCTGCATCACTGTCATGTGGTACAAATATCGGGTGAGAGTTATCGTTTGAAGGATAAAAAAAGAATTGGGATTCAGCCCCAGGTTGAAATTTAATACGAGATCAAAGGGGTCAATTTTACTTTGCCATTTGAAAGGTAAAAGGGGTCAATTTTAGAATGCCGTTGACATGGTCAACGCATCTACCACATTGATGATCTTAAAGAAGCCATTTCCTTGTATGTTATGGATGCGGTTAGCAGACTGAGAGATGATAATTTGTTGTGTGGTTGTCTGATTGGTTTCGTTCAATCAAACCCATTTGATAGCTCAAAGCCCTTCTACAACAAGTCTTTATCATTAGCTTTACCAGAACCTACCGACAACTTATTAGTGCTCTCTAAACTCGCTACAACGATGATTGATGGCCTGTATGCAAAGGATATAGCATTCAAGAAATGCGGCGTGATTCTGACGTGTCTCGAACCAAAGGAAAACCATGTGTATGACATGTTCACTGATATGAAACACATCGAAGTCAGCAATGCCTTGATGGATTCCCTTGAAGCGATTCATCTTAAGTATGGCAAAACCAAGATTGCCTTGGGCGCGAGTTTAATGCCGAACAGAACATGGAATATGTCACGAGATCGGCTAACACAGAACTACTTTAAGTGGGATCAACTGCTAACAATTAAAGATTAATCCTTAAAGCTTTCATTCAATGCTTGTTGTACTGCATCAATGCGTTGCTTACAGTTTTTATAAGCTGCCATGGATTCTTCAACAACTTTCATCAGGTTATCAATGTCCGGCTCCTCTTGAGACTCTAGAAGCTCAGCATTCTTCTTTAAGATGTCATAGCCTTCTTTAAATGTTAGTTGTTGTTCACTCATTTGGTTTCACCTGTAAAACTTGTGTATTGATTAAACCATCATGTAATTGAATCGCCAAAGTTTGATCCTTGGCTTGATGAATGGATGTTATAGCCTTCCCTCCACTACGAACGATGGCATAACCTCTAGCCAATACATTTGTAGGGTTTTGGATCAGCGTCATTCGCATCAGCGTTTCCACATTAAGCGTTGCTCGTTTCAATTGTTGCTGAGCAAAGTAATGGACATTCGTCTTCACTTGGTCAGCTTGTTTGCTGGCTTGATTAAGTTGTGCCTGAGCCATAGATTTGGTGATTTGCATTAACTGATCATTTTGGCTTTGGTACGCTTGGATCTGCTGCTGAGAGTACAGTTGGATGGATTGAATGAAAACCTTGACCTCATCTACACGTTCAGCAATATGGTTTCTAATACCGCCAATCACTTTACTTGGTGTATCAAAAGATCGATGTGCAATTTCATCGAGAATGGTCTTATCTCGTTCATGTCCAATACCAACCCAAATAGGTACTGATCGTTTGCAAAGCAAAGCAGCTAGATCGTAATCATTCAAGTAAGCCAAATCATTGACAGCACCACCACCACGAATGATGACAATCAAGTCAGGAGGTGTTTTGTATTCATTGGCCCACTGTCTTAATCCTTGGCTTAAAGAAGCAATTATACTTGCTGCTGCTGTATTACCTTGAAATGTTGCTGAGTGATAGATGAATTCACAGACCCCTGCTTTATACAGAATATCAGCATCCTTTCTAAAGTCTCCTAATCCTGCAGCTTGTTCAGGTGCAATGACGAGAACCTTGTTCATGTCAAATGGTGTAGGGAGTTTCTTATTCTTGTCAATCAAGCCATCTTCTGTGAGTTGCTTTACGATCTGTTGGTAACGTCTCGCAAGATCACCGAGCGTAAAGCTTGAATCAATGTCTTCAATGTTTACTGAGAACCCATATTGTGGGCTAAAGCTGGCTTTGACTTTAATCAGAATATTCAGGTCCTTTGACAGCTCCATTCCACTTTCGTTCTGAAACTTGTACAGAAGCTTAGCTGCAGTGGACTTCCAAATGGTTCCTTTACAAGATGCAATGACTTTATCAGTGCCCTCTTCTTTTTCAGCAAGTTCTAGGTAGCAGTGACCACTCTTGGTGTTCAGGCTTCTAATTTCAGCTTTAACCCATACAGGATCACCAAAGGCAATCTTTACGATCTCTTGAACTGTTTCGAGGTATTCACTGAGGGAAAGCTGTTGATCAGGCATACTTAGTTTTTATGAATTGTAATTGTCAAAGACTATAGAAAGTTTGGCTTATAGGCAAACACCTATAGGTTATGATAATAATGCCACTTCATGTATCGCAAGTCATGCCGGTTAGGACCAAAAAAGTGGCTAACATTTCAACTAAAGGTCTTCAATGGCTACTCGAATCCTGCCTTGTTGTGCACGAGATTCGACAAGCTGATTCAGCCCTGCATCTTCTCCTCGGTTCATTACTCGATACACAGTAGCTACCCCACAACCAACAGCTTTCGCAATTTCCTGCTTAGTCATGTTATTTGTAGCAAGCAACTCCTTGATTCTTTTGTGCTTGGCTTCATTTGGTTTCTTACCTGATGGTTTGTACCCTGAACGCTCTAAGCCTTGCTTGATCCTTTCTATACGTTTCTCGTTATCCAAACGAGCCATAGTAGCAAGTAGATCAATCAGCATATTGTTGATGAGATCTAGTATCGAACTTGTAATACTGTCATTGGTTTGGATTAGTTGATGAGTAGTCGGAAGGTCAGCAACAACTAAGCGAAGCCCCTTCTCTTGGATTCTACGCTTAAGCTCTTGGAAGTCTGCTTGGCTTAGACGGGACAGATGATCAACGCTTTCTACCAATAACGTGTCGCCTTGGTTTGCTTCTGTGAGCAACCTGTTTAGTTCAGGACGATCCAACTTCGTCCCTGAGAAATTCTCAATATAGGTAACCGATTCACCTAACTTGAGCCTTTGGTTTAAGTCATCTAATTGGTTTAGTGCTCTCTGTGCATCTTGATCTTTGGTTGAAGCTCTTAAGTAGATTCTAGTCGTCATGGTTTATCATTTGAGATAATTGAATATACTACAATGATATAGCTATCATTAAATCAACATAACAACTCTAATGATATTTCGTTGTAACTAACTGTTTCCTTATCATTCGGGTATACTCTTTTGATAAAAAAAGCATAACTAAAAGCCATGCCTTGGGAATTCGTATAACGTGTATTATGTTAATTTTCTCTGTACACGACAAATTTCACAGAACCCTTATCCTATCAGGATTCTGCTTTCTTAAAATTGCCAAAATTTCCTTAAACTCTTCTTTTTTCCCAAAACCAATTAAACGCTGAATCGCCATTTGAAC
>NZ_VPDX01000035.1:0-25362 GCF_013417475.1 Acinetobacter sp. YH12249
ACAGGAAAATTAATGACTATAAATTGATTTTAGATTCAGATTTAAAGTGCTTAACATTTACTCTAGGGTGTGAAAATATTAATTATAGAAATTTTCTTAAAAAATAATTTTTTAGATTGCTACATTATGGAGAATGTAGCAATCACCGACCTTATAAATTTTACCCTTCCAAAACCTCTTCCAGTAACTCCTTACTCGGTGCAAAGTAATACGCACCATCCATTGGAGTCACGAAGTGTAGCAAGCGGTCATGGATCCCATCGCCTGATGTACCAAACATACGCACTAACATGGTATCAATGATTTTCAGGTCTTTGGTATAAGCAATGAAGAATAGACCTTGGTCACCACGACCATCTCCATAAGGTAGAGAGTGACGTAGAATTTCCATTTCCTCGCCTTCCTCATCTTCAACGACAGTACGAGCGATATGCGCATTGGCAGGTTTTACTTCATCCTCGAGCTCAATCGATTCAAGTTTGGTACGACCCATCACTTGTTCTTGAGCATCGACTTTGAGTTTTTTCCATTTATCCAGGTTATGCGCATAACGCTGTGCAAAAATGAATGAACCATCCTGGAAAATGCCCGTATCTTCACCAAGTAAAGCCACTTCAGCTCGATCATCCGGGAATTGCGGATTTTCAGTCCCATCAATGAAACCGGTAATATCACGGCCATCAAAGTAACGGAAGCAAACACGCTCATCTAGTACTTCAACCTGATCGCGAATACCTTCAAAGAAAGACTGACTCAAGGCGAAACAGATATCAGCACGCGCACTGGCAATATGAATCAGTACATCAGCGGGAACCACAGGCATATTAAATGAACCTTGAATTGGCTCTAATTGTTTAAAACCAGCAGGTGCCTGTTCATACAATTTTGACCAGAGTTCAGGACCAAAAGCGACAGCCGATTTAATTTGCGCATTCGGATGTTGGGTAATCAGGCGATCGCGTGTCGTAAATAGCTGTTTTAATCGTTCCTTAAAATCTTCGATACTGAGATTTTTCAGACGTAAAACAATAAAGCGAGCATGATCTGAAGGTAATGGCAAAATTACAGATTGGGCTGTCATTCATGGCTCCTGTAATAAATTTTCTGTATCCAATCCTGCTATTGTGCCTGAAGCGCTATAGAGTGAATAGTATGCAGTCTGATGTTTAAGCAATTTTTTTGGCTGAAAATATTGGAAAAGTCATATAATTAGATCCTGAATTTGAATGAGTTAAATCTCTATGTCCTATCAAGTCTGGTTTGCTTATATGTTAGCCTGTTGGGTGATCAGTATTTCCCCAGGTGCGGGTGCTATTGCTTCAATGTCGAGCGGACTGAATTATGGCTTTCGACATGGATACTGGAATGCGCTCGGCCTGCAACTCGCCCTATTGGTTCAAATTGCCATTGTGGCTGCCGGGGCAGGGGTATTGTTTGCGACTACACCTTGGGCATTTCTTGCAGTGAAATGGTTTGGGGTTGCCTATTTATTGTATCTGGCCTTTTTGCAGTGGAAAGCACCAGCGCAGTCGATTGAAATTAAACATGAACTCGCACGAAAATCAGCTGGGAAACTCGTCATTCACGGTTTTCTGGTCAATATGAGTAATCCCAAGGCAATTGTATTTTTGCTGGCAGTATTACCGCAATTTCTGGACTTATCTAAACCGCAATGGATTCAGTATGTGATTATGGCCGCGACTATGGTAACGATTGATCTGATTGTGATGGCAGGTTATACCGGTCTGGCTGCCAAGGTTCTGCGTCTTCTGAAATCGCCAAAACAGCAGAAAGTCATGAATCGAACTTTTGCCAGCTTGTTCGCTGGAGCTGCGTTTTTATTGAGTTTGGTGCATCAGTAGGGAAACCTCTCCTTAAAGGAGAGGAAATTTAACGATCTCTTAAAGAATCATCTGTAAAAATTCATCTTCAGTCATGACCTCCATACCATGCTGTTTAAGTAATGCTGCTGTGACCCCATCACCTTGAATTTTATTTCCAGTAAATGAACCATCATAAATCAGCTTGCTGCTACAAGAAGGGCTATGGGCTTTGAGGATGGCATGTGTCGCTTGAAATCTTTGGGCAAGATCTAAAGCGGCATAGGCGCCTTTGATAAAGGCATTGGAAACATCTGTACCATTTATATCTATAACATGAGCTTGGTACAGCAGCACCTCTCGACCATCGCCAGATTGAATCTCTGCTGCGGGTCGAGGTATAGGCAAACCACCACTGACTTCAGGGCAAATCGTGACATATTGATCCGGCAATAAATAATCGACCAACTCTTTTACCAGACGGTCGCGACCATCATAACGAACCTTGTGTCCGAGCAAGCAGGCACTAATTAGATAAAATTTACCTGCCATGTCTTAAGCCAGTTTTTTAAACTTCTGTAGGATAAAAATAACGGCAAACAACACTGACATGGTCAGCACAATGGTCAGACCTGTTGACGTATTCAGACCTGCACTTGACCAGAGCCCGACTGTCACACCAATTTGTGCAATCACAAAAGCCCAGATCACCATTTGACGAGGAGAATTTGCCAGTAGTCGAGCAGTGAGTGCTGGAATCACCAGCAATGCGCCCATCAAAAGAGAACCGACCGCACGCAATGCTAGAACAGTAAACAGTGCCAATAACAACATGAAGATCAGACGCTGCAGTTTTGCATTTACGCCTTCACTGATCGCCATATCAGGATCAATTGCAATTTGGATTTGCGCCTGCCAGCTTTTATAAAGAACGGCCAAAGCCAAGATAATCACGACGGCAAAAGTAGGAAGATCTGTCCATGAAATGGTGAGTAGATCACCAAATAAATAGCTAAGCAGTTCCGGTCTTAAACTCGGTAAATGCTGAATGAATAACAGGCCTGAACAGAGCAGGGTGGCGGAACAGAGTGCCAACAATGCATCATTCGGCAAACGCGGGTCATACAGTACCCAAAGTACAGCGACCAATAAGACTGCAATAAAGCTGACACCCATCCAGAGTGGCAGGCTCATCGCACCAGCAATTGCAACACCGAGCAAAGTACCATGTGCCATGGTATCTGCAAAGAAAGACATACGGCGCCACAGCATCAGACAGCCGAGTGGTGCGGTCAGGAACACCAAGAGTGTTCCCATAATCCATGCAGGTAATAGGAGAGATAACCAATCCATCATGGCTTAAGCTTCCGGCTCGGGGTGAATGTGGGGACGTGAATCGTGCTGACAAGGTGCCGCGGAGTCACCATGCGCACAGTGATCATGATGATGCTGGTAGAATACCCGGTTAGTACCGAAGATGGCCTGATATTCTGGATGCTGCTGCACACTTTCTGGCAGGCCGCTACAACAGATATGCTTATTCAGACAAACCACGCGATGCGTGCCTTGCATCACCCATTGCAGGTCATGCGAGACCATTAAAATGGCACAGCCATATTTTTCCGGCAGGCTACGCACATATTCATACAGTTCAGCCTCAGACTGAATATCTAGACCCTGCATCGGTTCATCCAGTACTAGAATATCCGGCTGACGTAATAAGGCACGAGCCAACAACACACGTTGACGTTCACCGCCAGAAAGCTGTTGAACTTTGGAATTTTCCAGCTTGGCAATGCCAGTATCCCGAATGATTTCAGCTTTAATAGCTGAAGGGCATTTTTCTAGTGCCAGCAGATCTTTAACCCGTAGCGGCAGACTATGTGACGGATTGAATTTTTGTGGCACATAAGAAAATTTCAGCTTACGCGCCGTTTTGATTTCACCGGATTTCGGTTTGACGATCCCAAGCATGACCTTTATTAAGGTCGACTTACCGGCACCGTTCGGACCAATCAGCGCAACAATCTCTTTCTCCTGTAGCGAGAAATCAATAGCCTTTAAAATGTCACGATCATCAATATTGACCCAGATCTTGCAAAGCTGGATCAAGGGTGATGCATTCAAGCTTTGTTGCGACACTGCTGACAGATTCCTGAAATTTCGATAATGCTGTGGTGTGCACTAAAATCGTCTGAAGCCGCCAAGGCATCCAGTTGTTCTAATAAACCTTGTGCAGATGCTTCTTTTACGGCTTTACATTCAGTACAAATCAAGAATGCCGCCTGATGACCTTCACGCGGATGGCAGCAGGGAATATAGGCATTAATAGAGGTCAGGCGGTGAATAAAGCCTTTTTCTAATAAAAAGTCGAGTGTACGGTACACGGTCGGTGGGGCAGCGGGACGGTCGCTGGCATTTTTCATTTGTGCCAGCAGGTCATACGCACCCATCGGGCCGCTTGCATTCAGAATCAGTTCCAGTACCTCTTTGCGTAAAGGAGTGAGGCGTGCGCCACTTGCCGCACAAAGACTCTCTGCTTCGGCCAGACGTTGCGCGACATTTGGATGGTCGTGTACGCCGTGCAATGCATTGTGGTGTTCGTGCGAACATGAACCCATAGTTCACCTCAGGTGCGAAACTGAAAATTAAAAGATTTCAAATCTTAACATGAAGCGCCCAGAGTTTCGATTGGGCATAGGTATTTTTGTGATTTTGTTATATTATAACACTATTAAATTTGTCCTTATATAGTGATTTCTCTTCATGTTCCGTTTCCTTGCCCTGTGTAGTCTGGCTTTGTTCAGTACCCTTAGCTGGTCGCAAAGTTTGGTGGTTTCAACGCAGCCGATTTATCTGATTGCCAAGACCATTACTCAAGGCGTGGAACAGCCGACTTTATTATTGGCCAATCAAAGCGGTCATGATGTCAGCCTGACCCCGGCACACCGTAAAACGATTCAGGATGCCGGCCTGGTGATCTGGTTAGGGCAGGCACATGAAGCACCGTTGGCAAAAGTGTTGAACAATAACAATAAAAGTATCGCGATTTTAGATTCGGGTATTCTGACCACTTTGCCAATGCGTAATCCACGTGGGCAAGCCTTAAAAGATACTGTCGATACCCATGTTTGGCTTGATCCAAATAATGCAGTACGTATCGGTTTCTTTATTGCAGCCCTACGTTCTCAGCAGCTGCCTGAGCATCGGGAAGCCTATTGGAAAAATGCGCGTGAATTTGCCCAAACCATGTTTTTGACTGCACAGCGTTATAGTTCTACAAGTAAAGCCAAACCTTATTGGTCCTATCATGATGCCTATCAATATCTGGAACGCCCATTGAATCTGAAGTTTATGGGAGCTTTGACTGATGATCCACATGTGTCACCAACCGTGGCGCAGATCAAGTTTCTGCAAGACAGTCGTGTGCAGAGCAAAATGTGTCTGCTTGCAGAAGCGCATGCTGGTGAAAATCAGTACCGAAAACTGAAACCGATTGTATTCCAGAGTGTCGATGAAAGCATGAGTGGGGCAGGGGACTTTATCCAAGCCTGGCAGAAATTGGCCGAGCAAACCCGTAAATGTGTGTTAAATGCCCATCAATGATTTAAAAATAATCAAGTTTTGATTAGTTTGCCAGCATTTGATCTGTTGAAAAAAACACGACTAAGGTCGGGAAAAGATTGCATGTTCAGGGGTGTAACTCTATAATGCCTGCGATTAAAAATAATCATCAGCTAAACTTGTCAAGCATGCTTGCTGTGAGTGAATAAATAATGAGCCGAACTAGTCGCTTGATTGACCGACGATTAGCGAAAGCTTTAGTCCTCTTACAAGCATTAATGATTCCTGTTTCAGCCTTGATTGGCTGGGTCGTGAAAGACTCAACCGTAGCCTTGAGTGCCGCTTTGGGGGCGTTCGTCTGCTGGCTTGCGAGTTGTTATTTTTCATGGCAATCATTTAGAGCGGCAGGAGCCCGGGCATCTAAGCAGGTTCTTTCGAACATGTATAAAGGCTTGATGGGCAAGTTTGCAATTGTGATTGTTGGTTTCATTTTAATTTTAAGCAATGTCAAGCCGTTATCCCCGGTTGCGTTGTTTTGTGGTTTTATGCTCGTTCAAGCCATGTCGTGGGTCGCTCCTTTTTGGGTGTCACGTCTACAAAAACGAGTTTAAACACAACAAAAAATTGAAAAGTTTTTTTAGGAGCAGGCGAGATATCAAGCAGCACGCGATATTCGTTTGTTCTATAGTTTTTTGACATTGACCAGGTGTGATTTATGGCTGCTGAAGAACATGCCCTTACTTCGACCGAGTATATCAAGCATCACTTGACCAATATGACCTATGGCAAAATGCCAGACGGTACATGGAAATTGGCCGAGAACGGTGCTGAAGCTCAACAGATGGGGTTCACTGCTATTCACTTGGATTCAATGGGTTGGTCAATCGGCCTTGGTATCATTTTCTGCTTGTTATTCTGGCTCGTAGCGAAAGCTGCAAACTCTGGTGTTCCTACCAAGTTCCAGTCTGCAATCGAAATGATTATCGAGTTTGTTGACTCAAGTGTACGCGATACCTTCCATGGTAAATCGCGTTTGATCGCTCCACTAGCGCTAACCATCTTCGTGTGGATTTTCCTCATGAACTTGATGGACCTTATCCCGGTTGACTGGATTCCTTATGTCGCTCAACACGTGATTGGTGGCCTGTTTGGTATTGATCCACACCACGTATACTTCAAGATCGTTCCATCTACTGACCCTAACATTACCCTTGGTATGTCATTGTCTGTATTTGCACTTATCTTGTTCTACAGCATCCGTGAAAAAGGTGTTGGCGGCTTCGTTGGTGAACTAGCACTTAACCCATTTAACCCAAGTAACCCAGTTGCAAAAGCGATCCTTATTCCAGTGAACTTGATTCTGGAATTGGTAACCTTCCTTGCACGTCCAGTTTCATTGGCTCTACGACTATTCGGTAACATGTATGCGGGTGAGTTAATCTTCATTCTTATCGCGTTATTACCGTTCTGGATCCAGTGGGCGTTATCTGTGCCTTGGGCGATCTTCCACATTCTTGTTATTACGCTACAAGCATTCATTTTCATGATGCTGACTATCGTATACTTGAGCATGGCAAGCGAAAAGCATTAATGGTATTGCCTAACTGTCACGGGATGGTTGGGCACAATTTTTTAACTTAATTTGGTATAAACCTAACCTCTGAGGAATTATCATGGAACTCACTTTAGGTCTAGTTGCAATTGCATCTGCTATCTTGATCGCTTTCGGTGCTTTAGGTACTGCGATTGGTTTTGGTCTTCTAGGCGGCCGTTTCCTTGAAGCTGTAGCTCGTCAACCAGAATTGGCTCCACAACTTCAAACTCGTATGTTCTTAATCGCGGGTCTTCTTGATGCTGTGCCTATGATCGGTGTTGGTATTGGCTTGTTCTTCATCTTCGCTAATCCATTTGTAGGTTAATCAGCTTAATTCCGAAATTCACTATTTGAGGAATTTGCAATGAATATCAACCTCACATTGTTTGGCCAAGCGATTGCGTTTGCGATTTTCGTCGCATTCTGCATGAAGTTTGTATGGCCACCACTAATCAATGCGATTAGTGAACGTCAGCGTAAAATCGCTGATGGCTTAAACGCTGCTGAAAAAGCGAAGGCTGACCTTGCAGATGCGCAAGCACAAGTGAAAGCTGAACTGGACGCGGCAAAAGCACAAGCGGCTCAATTGATCGAACAAGCGAACCGTCGTGCAGCGCAATTGGTCGAAGAAGCTCGTACCCAAGCGTCAGCTGAAGGTGAGCGTATTCGTCAACAAGCTAAAGAAGCTGTTGATACTGAAATCAATGCTGCTCGCGAAGAATTACGTCAACAAGTGGCTGCTCTTGCAGTTGCTGGTGCTGAGAAAATTCTTAGCCAGCAAGTTGACGCAGAAGCTCACAATGCCATGCTGACTCAGCTGGCTGCTAAACTTTAAGAGAGGCGGATTATGGCTGAACTCTTGACGTTGGCACGCCCTTACGCTAAAGCAGCATTTGCTTACGCTTCTGAGCAAGGTACAGCTGACTCTTGGTCAACTGCACTTGAATTGCTCAGTGCTGCGGTGCAAGACGAAGCATTTTCAGCTTATCTAAATCGCCCTGAGTTGACACCTGCTGAGCAGGTGGCACTTTTTGCTAAAGTTTTAGGCGAAGACCAAACGCCTGCAGTGTCAAACTTTTTGACTATGCTTGCTGAAAACGCACGTTTGGCTTTGCTTCCTGAAATCGCTGCAGAATATGAACAGCTCAAATCACAGAATAACAATACTGTGGATGTTGTAATTGAATCAGCATTCCCATTGACTTCTGTACAAGAACAACTTCTTGCTCAAGCGTTAGAAAAACGTTTCGCTGCGGCAGTAAATGTTTCTGTAGAAGTGAACCCAGCGTTAATTGCGGGTGTGGTTATTCGTGCAGGCGACCAAGTGATAGATGATTCTGCGCTTAACAAGCTTGAAAAAATGCGTACTCGTCTTCTAGCTTAATTGCATATAAGAAGACTGAACTTTAAAAAGATTGAGGTATAGCGCAATGCAACAACTGAATCCATCCGAGATCAGTGCGCTCATTAAACAGCGTATCGGCGATCTGGACACCAGCGCGACCGCTAAAAACGAAGGTACCATTGTTATGGTATCCGACGGTATTGTGCGCATTCACGGCCTTGCTGATGCAATGTACGGTGAAATGATCGAATTCGACGGCGGCTTATACGGTATGGCACTGAACCTAGAACAGGATTCAGTGGGCGTCGTTGTTTTAGGTAACTACTTAAGCCTTCAAGAAGGTCAAAAAGCTCGTTGTACAGGTCGTGTATTAGAAGTTCCGGTTGGTCCTGAACTTCTTGGCCGTGTCGTAGATGCTTTGGGTAACCCGATTGATGGTAAAGGCCCTATTGATGCAAAACTTTCTGATGCTGTTGAAAAAGTAGCACCAGGGGTAATTTGGCGTCAATCAGTGGATCAACCTGTACAAACTGGTTATAAATCAGTAGATACAATGATCCCAGTAGGCCGTGGTCAACGTGAGTTGATCATTGGTGACCGTCAGACTGGTAAAACAGCTATGGCGATCGACGCGATCATCGCTCAGAAAAACTCTGGCATTAAATGTATCTACGTTGCAGTTGGTCAAAAACAATCAACTATTGCAAACGTAGTACGTAAGCTGGAAGAAACTGGCGCTATGGCGTATACAACTGTTGTAGCAGCAGCTGCAGCCGATCCAGCAGCAATGCTGTTCTTGGCTCCATACTCTGGCTGTACAATGGGTGAATACTTCCGTGACCGCGGTGAAGACGCTCTGATCATCTATGATGACTTGTCTAAACAAGCTGTTGCTTACCGTCAAATTTCATTGCTTCTTCGTCGTCCACCAGGTCGTGAAGCTTATCCAGGTGACGTGTTCTATCTACATTCACGTCTACTTGAACGTGCTTCTCGTGTATCTGCTGACTACGTTGAGAAATTCACTAACGGTGAAGTTAAAGGCCAAACTGGTTCATTAACTGCATTGCCGATTATTGAAACTCAAGCCGGTGACGTATCTGCATTCGTACCAACCAACGTAATTTCGATTACTGACGGTCAGATCTTCCTTGAAACATCATTGTTCAACGCGGGTATCCGTCCTGCTGTGAACGCGGGTATCTCTGTATCTCGTGTTGGTGGTTCTGCGCAGACTAAAGTCATCAAGAAATTGTCTGGTGGTATCCGTACTGCACTTGCACAGTACCGTGAATTGGCAGCGTTTGCTCAGTTCGCTTCTGACCTTGACGAAGCAACTCGTAAACAGCTTGAACACGGTCAACGCGTAACTGAGCTTATGAAGCAAAAACAATATGCTCCATACTCAATCGCTGACCAAGCTGTATCAGTTTATGCATCTAACGAAGGCTACATGGCTGACGTAGAAGTGAAGAAAATCGTAGACTTTGACGCTGCGTTAATTGCTTACTTCCGTTCAGAACACGCTGCGTTAATGCAAAAAATTGACGAGACTGGTGCTTGGGATAAAGATATCGAAGCTGAATTCAAAGCTGGTATTGAAAAATTCAAAGCGACTCAAACTTACTAATTTAGCAACTTGCTAGATTGGTGTTGGTTTGGTTCACGGAATCAACCTTCGAGGGCTCGTAAGGGCCTTCGAATACTAGGTTAAGCGTATGGCAAATTTAAAAGAAATTCGCGCCAAAGTAGCTAGTATCAAAAGCACGCAGAAAATTACTCGCGCGATGCAGATGGTAGCAGCTTCTAAGATGCGTCGTGCGCAAGAGCGCATGGCACAAGGCCGTCCGTATGCCGAAAATATGCACCGTGTAATTGCTCATTTGGTACAAGCGAATCCTGAATATAAACACCGTTATATGGTTGAACGTCCTGTTAAGCGCGTTGGCTATATCATTGTGTCTTCAGATCGTGGCCTTGCTGGTGGTTTGAACATTAACCTGTTCAAGAAAGTGGTAAAACACGTTCAACAGCAACAAGAGCAGTCAATTGAAGTTCAATTTGCTTTGATTGGTCAAAAAGCGGTTTCGTTTTTTAAAAACTACGGCGGTAAAGTGCTTGGTGCGACCACTCAAGTGGGCGACACTCCAAGTCTTGAACAGTTATCTGGTTCTGTACAGGTGATGTTAGACGCTTATGATAAAGGCGAATTAGATCGTATTTATCTGGTTTCTAACGGCTTTGTCAACGCCATGACTCAAAACCAAAAGATCGAACAGCTTGTTCCTTTGGCAGCTGCTGAAGAAGACAAGACGCTTAACCGTCAATACGGTTGGGATTACATCTACGAGCCTGAAGCTGAAGAGCTTTTAAATGGCTTGTTGGTTCGTTACATCGAGTCTGTGGTGTATCAAGGTGTGATCGAAAACATCGCGTGTGAGCAGTCTGCTCGTATGGTTGCAATGAAAGCTGCAACTGATAACGCGGGTGAATTGATCAAGAACCTGCAACTTATTTATAACAAGCTGCGTCAAGCCGCGATTACTCAGGAAATTTCTGAGATCGTTGGTGGTGCCGCTGCCGTTTAACATATATTAGTTTGAATTGAGGAGACAGCAATGAGTAGCGGTCGTATCATTCAGATCATCGGCGCGGTTATCGACGTCGAGTTTGAACGTAACAGCGTTCCTAAGATCTATGACGCTCTCCAAGTTGACGGTACTGAAACTACATTAGAAGTTCAGCAACAACTTGGTGATGGCGTAGTTCGTACTATTGCAATGGGTTCTACTGAAGGCCTTAAGCGTGGTTTGAACGTAACTAACACTAACGCTCCGATCTCTGTACCAGTAGGTACAGCGACTCTTGGCCGTATCATGGACGTTCTTGGTCGCCCGATCGACGAAGCTGGTCCTGTTGCGACTGAAGAGCGTTTACCAATTCACCGTCAAGCGCCTTCTTATGCAGAACAAGCGGCTTCTACTGACCTTCTAGAAACTGGTATTAAAGTCATCGACTTACTATGCCCGTTCGCGAAAGGTGGTAAAGTTGGTCTGTTCGGTGGTGCCGGTGTTGGTAAAACTGTAAACATGATGGAGTTGATCAACAACATCGCGAAAGCGCACTCAGGTTTATCTGTGTTTGCTGGTGTTGGTGAACGTACTCGTGAAGGTAATGACTTCTATCACGAAATGAAAGACTCTAACGTTCTTGACAAAGTAGCAATGGTCTACGGTCAGATGAACGAGCCACCAGGTAACCGTTTACGCGTAGCGTTGACTGGTTTGACTATGGCTGAGTACTTCCGTGATCAAAAAGACGAAAACGGTAAAGGCCGTGACGTACTATTGTTCGTCGACAACATCTATCGTTATACACTAGCGGGTACTGAAGTATCAGCACTTCTAGGCCGTATGCCATCTGCAGTAGGTTACCAACCGACTCTTGCAGAAGAGATGGGTGTTCTTCAAGAACGTATTACATCTACTAAGTCTGGTTCTATTACGTCAATCCAAGCGGTATACGTACCTGCCGATGACTTAACAGATCCATCGCCTGCAACTACGTTCGCTCACTTGGACGCAACTGTTGTATTGAGCCGTGACATCGCTTCTCAAGGTATTTACCCTGCGATTGATCCACTTGACTCTACTTCACGTCAGCTAGATCCACTTGTAGTTGGTACTGAGCATTACGAAATCGCTCGTTCAGTTCAAAACGTTCTTCAACGTTATAAAGAATTGAAAGACATTATCGCAATTCTTGGTATGGACGAATTGTCAGAAGAAGACAAACTTACTGTATACCGTGCACGTAAGATCCAACGTTTCTTCTCTCAACCGTTCCACGTAGCTGAAGTGTTTACTGGTGCTCCTGGTAAACTTGTACCGCTTAAAGAAACGATTCGTGGCTTTAAAGGTCTTCTAGCTGGTGAATACGATCACATCCCAGAACAAGCGTTCTACATGGTTGGTGGTATTGACGAAGTGATTGCTAAAGCTGAGAAACTTTAATTAGTTCCCTAATTTAGGAGATTCTCATGGCGACTATGCAATGTGACGTTGTAAGTGTTCAAGAGTCTTTGTACTCAGGCACTGTAACTATGCTAATTGCTAAAGGTGCTGGCGGTGAGTTAGGTATTATGCCTGGTCACGCTCCGCTGGTAACTTTGCTCCAACCTGGCGCGATCCGCGTTATTTTGGAAAACGGTACAGAAGAATTAATCTATGTATCTGGTGGTGTTCTAGAAGTTCAACCGCATGTTGTTACGGTTCTTGCTGATACAGCAGTCCGTGCAGAAAACTTGGATGAAGCTGCAATTATTGAAGCGCGTAAACACGCTGAACAATTGCTAGCAAATCAAAAGAGCGATTTGGACTCTGCTGCTGCTTTGGCTGCTCTTGCAGAAACTGCTGCTCAGCTGGAAACGATCCGCAAAATCAAAAACCGTGCAATGTAATTGCTGGTTTAAGATTGAAAAAACCACCCGAAAGGGTGGTTTTTTTATATAAAAACTATTTTGAAAAAAGTTACCAGATTTTAGCCTTATGAATAATTATTTTAAGAAAACTATATAGCTCTAATTTGTACCACTCGATATAACTTTTACCTGCGCTGCGTAATCTTTTGAACCAATCTGTAAGCAAAGTCATAGTCAGAAGAAAACAATGCTAAGTTGATATGGCGTCTTTAAGTTTTTCAGATTTATTCAATAAAAAGTTTCACGGTTCTACTACCTCTGTCACGACGCAAATCACGTTGTTATCCATTTATAAAAATTGAATTGGCCAAGCAGGGATCTAATTATGAGTTATCAATCCATTAACCCCTTTAACAACCAGAAATTAAAAGATTATCCGTCACACACTGATCAAGATATCCAAAATGCCTTGGATACCGCAGAAAAAATCCTGAAGTCGGATTGGACTCAACAAGTAGATACCCGGATTGAGGTACTTAGCAAACTGGCAAAAAATATGCGGGAACGCAAGTCAGAACTGGCTGAAATCATGACACTGGATATGGGTAAACTCATCAAGCAGAGTGAAGGTGAGATCGAAAGCTGTGCCAAAATTGCTGAGTATTATGCAGATCATGCCAAAGAGTTTTTAGCGCCAGTTTCTTATGAAACGGAACTAGGAGAAGCATGGGTAGAGCATCATCCCTTAGGCATCATCATGGCAGTAGAACCCTGGAACTTTCCTTTTTATCAGTTGATGCGTGTCTTTGCCCCAAACTGCGCGATTGGTAACCCTGTGGTAGCCAAGCACGCCAGCATTGTTCCGCAATGTGCTGAAGCCTTTGAACAGTTGATTCTGGATGCAGGCGCGCCGAAAGGTGTGTGGACTAATCTGTTTATCAGTAGCGATCAGGTCGCAGATATTATCGCGGATCCGCGTGTACAAGGCGTTGCTCTCACAGGTTCAGAAGGCGCAGGGCGTGCAGTAGCAGGGCAAGCTGGGAAACATGTCACCAAATCGACACTAGAATTAGGCGGTAATGATGTATTTATTGTGCTGGATGATGCTGATCTGGAAAAAGCGATCAAAATCGGCTGTCAGGCACGCGTTAATAACACGGGGCAGGTCTGTACAGCAGCTAAACGTTTTATCCTGCATGAGAAAATTGCGGAACAATTTAAAGCGGGCATGATCAAGGTCTTTGAAGGCTTAAAAATTGGTGATCCGTTGGATTCTGAAACTACACTTGGCCCACTGTCCTCAGCAGATGCGTTGGAAAAACTGACCAAGCAGGTTGATAAGGCAGTAGAGAATGGCGCGAAAGTCGTGACTGGTGGTAAGCCTTATGAGCATGAAGGTAATTTCTATCAGCCAACTATTCTGGAAAATATCAGCCGTGATAATCCGGCCTGGTATGAAGAATTCTTTGGTCCTGTGGCACAGATCTATGTCGCAAAAGATGAAGATGAAATTGTATCGATTGCCAATGATTCCAATTATGGTCTCGGAGGCGTGATTCATTCACAAAATATTGAGCGGGCGAAAAAGCTGGCTTCACGTGTAGAAACCGGCATGATCTGGATCAACTGGTATACCGATACTGCGCCAGAGCTGCCATTTGGCGGAATCAAAAATTCAGGTTATGGTCATGAACTTTCAATTGATGGTTTCAAAGAATTTGTGCAGAAACGTCTGGTTGTCGTAAAAAGCCCAAAAAAATAATATTTAATTTCTAAAATAAAGAAGCCACTTAAACAGTGGCTTCTTTTTGAACGAAATATAATCGTAAATCAGGTGTTTTCTATTTCAGCTTCTGATGAAGCGTCTTTATCTGAATTTTGAATCAGCATGCCTGCCAGTTTAAGCATTTCAGCTTGCACACTGACCATCTGGCTTTCAATTTTCTTTAAATCAACCTGGCTGAAATCGACTTGGCCATTCAGTAAAGGAGAAGCCAGAACCTGTTGATTGGCACTCATGATATTGTTACGTACCTGATCAATTTCCTGACTTTTTAAATTCAGTTCACTTAAGGCCTGATTAAAGCCTGTCAACTGTTGTTGTAACTTGCCTGCTGTAGCTTGCAGTTGCTGGGTATCTTTAGTATCTACCGCAGTTTGCAGATCAGTTTGAGTCTGTTTTAACTGTTCAACATAACTGCCCGCCTTGAATTGCAGATCAGCCACATCACGCACCATATAAAACATATTGCCAGACTTCAGCTCTGTTTGCGCAGTCGTCGTGCGATCACTTTGCTGTACAGGTTCAAGATCAGTAGAAAGCGTACTTTGTTCTTGCTCGACCGGTGCTTCGGTCGCCTGTTCACAACCCATTAATAAAATGCCTGAGCTAAATAGGGCAAAAGGAAGAAGAGCATTTACAAGAATCTTGGACATGAAATCGTGGTCTCGGTGCAGGTGGTTCTAATGCATGACTATAAGAATAAAATGTGGAGATAAAAAAGATTGTTGCAAAGTTATAACAAATATTTTGAATACAAATGATTAAGACATTAAAAAAGAGTGTCGAAGCACTCTTTTTCACCGAGGAGGATAAAACTTATCCTGCAATAATTTTAATAATATTATGGCTCATCACATTGGTCAGGATATAGTCACCATTTACTTTGATCCATTGCTGATTCTTGCCGGGTTTGCTGAGTTTTTTGTATTTACTGTGATCTACCTTATACACTTTGCTCTGGAACTGAGCTGGTACTTTTTGACCTACACGCCAATCGTGTGAAGGATCTACTTTTTTATGTACCTGTTTATACTGTTGAGCGTGTGCAGGAGATTTATACTGTGCATGCTGCTGAACATGCGTTTTTTGTGGCTGATGATGTTGCGAATGATGCTCTGGAGCTGCAGCAAAAGCTGAAGTCGCCACAAGTGCACTAGATAATGAAAATACGACTGCTTTTACTAAGTTTTTCATGTTTTGAACCTATCGTTATCTCTCTTGGGATAACTGCATATTAGGCTCAACTCATTGATAAATATGGAATGAAGTGTTGTAGAAAAATAAAAATTAAGCGTAAATCATGGAGATTTTAGAGCTAAGTAAATCTGGTTATAAATATTTGATTTTAAAATAAATAATAAGTATCTATTATTGAAATAGATACTTACATTACTGTTACAAATTATTTAGCCAATTCTGCATTGATCGCATCTCGCAAGCGGGCATCATCTGCTGGAATATTTGGTGCAAAACGCGCGACCACTTCACCTTGCTTGTTGACCAGGAATTTTTCAAAGTTCCACAGCACTTCTGGTAATTCATTTGGCGTATTGCTAAAACTTTTCAGGCGCTCTGCAAAATCTTCGCCGCCTGTACGTTGCGGCTGAGCTTGGGTCAGATAATGGTAAAGAGGATGCTGATCTTCACCCACGACAGAGATCTTGGAGAATAGCGGGAAATCCACATTGTAGTTCAGACTGCAGAACTGCTGGATTTCCTCGTCTGTGCCCGGTTCCTGACCTTTAAAGTTATTCGCAGGAAAAGCCAGAATTTCCAGTCCTTCGGTTTTTTTCTCATTATAAAGTTTCTGCAGTCCTTCATATTGTGGGGTTAAACCACATTTCGATGCGACATTTACAATCAGCAGGACTTTGTCTTGATAATCGGACAGAGTCGTATTTTCTCCAGTGACGGTTTTTACCGGAATCTCATAAATGGACTGGCTCATATTATTTTGCTCGAATTGTTATGGAAATAGACTCATGTTTTATCGGGTCTGGGCGGTTTCAGCAAACATAAATTTTAGATAAGTTTGTGAAAAAAATATGAAATTCAATGTTTATGCCTATGAGCTAGGTCGGCTAAACTGGTCATCAGTTGCAACCGACCTATTTAAAAAGACTTATTTAGCAAGCTCAGCATTGATTGCATCCAGCAGGCGTGAATCATCTGCCGTGATATCCGGTGCAAAACGTGCAACGACTTCCCCCTGTTTGTTCACCAGGAATTTTTCAAAGTTCCAGAGGACTTCAGGCGGTTCATTTGGAGTCAGGCCATAGTCGACCAGATCTTTCCACCATGGACCTTCACCAATACGTTCTGGCACAGCCTGAGTCAAAGTAGCATACAAAGGATGTTTAGCTTCACCCACGACCGGAATTTTAGCAAACAGCGGGAAATCCACCTGATAGTTCAGGGAACAGAATTCCTGAATTTCCTTTTCACTTCCAGGTTCCTGTTCCAGAAAATCATTGGAAGGGAAGCCTAAGATTTCCAGTCCTTCGGCTTTTTTATCATCATAGAGTTTTTGCAAGCCTTCGTATTGTGGAGTGAGGCCGCATTTTGATGCCACATTTACCAGCAGTAAGACTTTGCCTTGATACTGGTTCAGCGTCGTGTCCGTTCCTTGAATCGTTTTTACCGGAATGTCATACACAGAAGTGCTCATCGGATTTCCTTTTTATTAAATGAATGAGGGCTATTTGTTTTAACGGGTATTTAAATACAGTACAAGTCAGAATCAGTGAAATGCTTACTGGCCGGCTACAAATAGCATTAATTTTAGTTGAAAAATCAATTATGCTTAGGTACTTGCCAAGAGGGTATAGATTAACAATAGATAAAGACAGGGATGAAGTTATGACGCAGCAGCAAAAAACAATGTGGTGGGCCATGCTGCTTCCATTGACTGCGGTCCTGATCTGGTCATTGAATATGACCGTTAACCGTTATGTGGCGGATTATATTTCTCCCTTAAGTATCAGTTTTTATCGCTGGGTTCTGGCTCTGCTGATTTTAACGCCGTTAATGTGGCCTAAGGTTCGCAAAGCCTGGCCAGAAATTCGACCACATCTGGGGTGTCTGGCTGTCTTAAGTGCATTGGGCATGGTGTTGTATCAAGGGCTGGCTTATACCTCAGCACATTATACCAGTGCCACCAATATGGGCCTGATTAATGCCTTTATTCCGATTTTTACTATTATTGTTGGGATCTTTGTTTTACATGTTCGCCCCACCTTAATGGCAGTGATTGGCAGTATTTTGTCTTTTATTGGTCTGATGTATGTGATGGGGCAGGGGCAATGGGCACATTTACTCGATGCAGGAGATCGTTATATTGGTGATCTGCTGATGCTGATTGCGGTATTTTTCTATGCTTGTTATGGCGTTTTGCTCAAAAAATGGCAGATCCAGATTCCGCTATTGGTTAGTCTGTATATGCAGATTTTTTTGGCCGTTCTCTATCACATTCCTTTAGTGTTGTACTCAGGTCTGGATGCTATTAATAGTAATAACGCAGCAAGTATTATTTATGCCGGAATTTTTCCTTCTATTGCTGCCCCATTCTTATGGATGATGGCTGTACAACAACTTGGCCCAAACCGCAGCAGTATTTTTATGAATCTGATGCCGGTCTTTACGGCGTTAATCGCTTATTTATGGTTATCTGAAGCCTGGACGATCTACCACAGCATTGGTGGTGCCATTATTCTAGTAGGTATTTTATTGGCGCAATACCCTGCTAAACCCAAGGTTTAAGCGATCAAATAAAGAGTTAAAGTTTTATTTGTTTAATATTTGAACAAATGATTACATTATTTTTACAGTATTATTCCTGAAATTTAGTGATTATGGATATAAAAATAAATTATTAAAAATTAACTTCATTTTAAAACTGAAACAAAAATAGCAAGATATTTTGAATTTTGATTAAATTTTAAATATTTTTAATAGAAAAAATATATTAATACATTGTTTTATTGTATTTGCTGTTGTGACGGATTTCTCGCATAATGCCCGCATCGAGAATGATGAATCAGAAAAAACCTAGATTTATCAAACTCCCAGAGATTTACAGACCCTCTGGATGTGATAATACACATCCTTTTTTTATGCTCAACCATCCCTATATGGTTGAGCTTTTTTTTGTCTTAAAACTTTAGTCGGCTTGAAAAGAAAAATGACTGAGCAAAGGCTCAGTCACGAATAATTTCACCTGTTACAGCATCAATAATCCGGCTTGGTTTCTGGCTCAGTCCCAGATCACCATTCAGATAATTTAGATCCTGACCAAAATAACGCATGGCATCTTGCAGGGAACGTGCAGGTTCTAAGCCAGCAGGATTGGCACTGGTTGAAACAATAAAACCGCCAAAAGCCTGACACAAAGCTACACAAAGAGGGTGAGTGGTCACACGCACGGCTACTTTAGGGTGTTTGCCTTTAATCCAGCCTGGAATATCGTCATTGGCAGGGAGTAGCCAGGTGGTTGCCCGGTCTGTAGGTCGATTATTACTCCAAGACTCAATTACTTTTTCACGCATTTCTTCACTTAGATCCTGAAGTAAATGTTCTACTTGTGAAATATGAGCTGCCAGTAAAATCACGCCTTTTTCAATCGGACGCTGTTTTAAGGTTAAAATCTGGTGAAATGCCTGTTCATTATAGGGGTCGCAACCTAAACCCCAAACAGCCTCTGTAGGGTATGCCAAGACCTGTCCAGCTTTGAGACATTCAGCTGCTTCGGCAACAGAGGTGGTGATCATGTGTATACCTTATCAAAACAAGAAGTGTCTATTGTGAACCTTATTTATGCGGACGACAACGTAGATACATGCCAGCTTGCTGGGTGCAAAAGCCAAGTAGCTCTAGTTCCATCAATTGACTGGTGAGAGAAGAGACATCCTGTTGCAGATGATGACTGAGATGATCCAGATCCTGTCCAACCCAGTCCAACTGGTTATAAAGTCTGAGCAGATGGGGCGGTATGTGTGTAGGAAGTTCATCCGCCATGTCATGCTGTACTTCATTTTGTAAGGCCTGCCATTGGGTCGCCAGAGCCAGTTCTTCAACCACCTGTTGCGGGTGGTCAATCAGAATCGCGCCTTCACGAATCAGCTGATGGCAACCCTTATGATATTCACTATAGATATGTCCCGGAATGGCAAATACAGTCTTGCCTTGTTCGGCAGCCAGTTTGGCCGTAATCAGGGAACCGCTTTTTAAGGTCGCTTCAGCCACAATGACTCCGAGACTTAAACCGCTGACAATCCGGTTACGCCGTGGAAAGTGATGCTGCAAGGGTGGAGTCTCTGGCAGAAACTCGGTAATGACCGCACCACCATGCGCAATAATCTCCTGGCGCAATTGTGCATGTTGAGAAGGGTAGGTCTGATCCAGTCCAGTCCCCATCACTGCAATGGTGCCCTGATATTTTAATCCTGCTCGATGTGCTGCTTCATCTATGCCTTGTGCTAATCCACTATTAATATAGAAACCCTGTTCACTCAAATAAAAGGAAAAATCATAAGCTACTTGCCGGCCGTGAGGACTCGGCTTGCGACTTCCTACAACCGCAATTTGAGCCTGAAGCAATGTATCCGGCTGACCTTGACCAAAAATAATTGGTGGTTTGTCTACATAGTGGCTGAGTTGCTGCGGATAGTGCAGATCATGATAGAGCAGGATGAAATCACTATCTCGTTGAACTTTTTCCAGACAGCGCTGAAATTTCTGTTGTGATTCTGGAAGCGAGAAGTCTTTCAAGCGTTGGATATGATTGGCATGAATGCCAAGCGCCTGCCAGGTGGGCACCTGATCAGGCTGTATGGCTGTGGTCAGACTTGAATAATGCTGACTGATTTTATAGAAGCTCGAAAGAGAATGCTGAACCAGATACCATAACGTCAGTGTTTCCAGTTGCACGCGTGATAACGAGTTCAGCATATCGAGACCTATATGTGTGTCTTCTTATTCTTTCAGTTGTAAAGTTAGATCAATCTATTATTCATCTAACAATGGCGCTTGAATATTGGCACCCACCTTGATAGGTAACTCACTTTCCAGCACATAAGCATAGCTCAGTTGGTCAAAAGTTTTAAAGACCATCAGATTGCCAATGCGCTCACCTGGAAGCTGTACGCGCTCTTTGGTTTTCGGATCAGTCACCACTTCACCTTTCTGGTTTACGCTGAAGACATGACCAGTCTGAACCCCATGTGCCGTACCACGGTCAATCGTCACGACACTATGACGCGCAGCGGTACCAATTGAACCCAGTACACGCACAATCTGACCGCCAGCTACAGTATTCTCTGCATTCACTGGATAGAACAGGGTAGGCAACATCGGATCGTATTCTGGCAGGACACGGTCACCACGACGCACTTCGGCATTGTAGCTGTCGGTTAATTCCAGCGTGGTGACATCACCTTCGCCACGTACTGCAATTCCGGAAGCAACCTGTTGCAACTCTAGAGCAGCCGTGTATTTCTTGCCATTGGCATCGGTAAAGACATAAGGGTCTGCTTCACGATATACCGCATAACGCTGGCCAACCACCAGACCATTCCCGCGTGCATAGACCTTCTGGCCTTTACCTGCCAATACGCGCTGGTCTGCAGTGCCGAGAATGTAAGGCGTACCCTGAACTGAATCCGCTGCCACAATGGTATAGCGTTCCAGCCATTGCTGGATGTGCGCTAATGGAATCACTGGAATCGTATTATTTAAAGATTCAACGCGAACCTGTGGCTGTAGTGAAGTACTGCCAATATAACGACTGATGATGCCTTCACAGCCATCACCTTCGTCTTTACCAATAATTGGACGGCCCTGATAGTCACACATCAACAGGCGGTCACCCGGGAAAATCCAATGTGGATTTTTCACGTGCTTGTTACTGGCCCAGATTTCTGGCCAACGCACCGGATTTTTTAAGAAACGTTTTGAAATATCCCACAATGTATCGCCTTTTTTGACCACGTAGACATTGGGTGCACTGGCTTTTAAAGCAGGTGGATTGACGTTGCGGGCAGGAGCTGCCTCGGCTGAATACATTGTCCCCATACCCACTCCGACACAAACTGCCAGTGCGAGCATTTGATTTTTTAACCCCAAGGCACTAAAAAATGGCATGCCCTTCAAAACCTTTTTCATTATCATAATTCCTAAAATTATGTGCGTAGTTGCGTTATAATAACGATCTTACACACATTTTTTTGATGAAGCATTCCCTTCATTTGGTTTTTTGATCAATGGCATAATTGAGGACGCAGTATGGCCTTATTACCTATTTTAAGTTTCCCGGATCCCCGTCTTCGTACCATTGCACAACCAGTCGAAGAAGTTACTGATGAAATTCGTCAGCTCGCTGCAGATATGTTTGAAACCATGTATGAAGCGCCAGGCATCGGACTCGCCGCGACCCAAGTTGATCGTCATATTCAGCTGATTGTGATGGACCTGTCTGAAAACAAAGATCAACCCATGGTGTTCATTAACCCCAAAATCACACCATTGACTGAAGAAACACAGCCTTATGAAGAGGGCTGTCTATCAGTTCCTCAAATATACGATAAAGTTGAGCGTCCGTCACGCGTAAAAATCGAGGCAATTGGTCTGGATGGTCAACCCTTTGAACAAGAGGCTGATGGACTTCTCGCTGTGTGCATCCAACATGAAATGGATCACTTAAATGGTAAACTTTTTGTGGATTATCTGTCGCCATTGAAACGTCAGCGTGCCCGTGAAAAAGTAGAAAAACTGGTTCGCCAGCGCAATAAAGAAAAAGTTGCAGTTAAACGCTAGGACTCTTTTCCCAAGCAATTTTTATGCTTCAACAAGCCCAATTTCGATTGGGCTTTGTTATACTTAGCCCAGACAAATTCAAGGGTTTGCCTATGGTCCTGCGGGGAGGTCTGCTACTTTCCTTTGTGGCGGTATTTCTACAGATGGCTGTGTTCTTACAGCCTTTGCTGCCGAAGCAATATCAGGTTGCTCCGGTCTGTGAAACCATCACGCGCGCCCTTCTAGTTTCCTCTCATGTTCATTCTGAACATTCTGCCCATTATCACCTTGATCAGCATCCTATTTCCTCAGACTCCATGGCGCATGAACACGATGCCAGTCATCAGTGTCAGTACTGTACTGTCTATGGCAACCTGGTTTTGCCGCCTAAGCTTGAAGTGAAAGAAGTCCTGGATCGAATTCAGGTCAGACTATTGGCTTTTGAACAAGCCTTTAAGCATGTCTGGTTTATCCTTCAGCGACTCTTTTTAATCCCGCAGGGACGGGCACCGCCACTGTTTGCATAAATCCACGTTGTTTTGCCTGGGTCTTGAATGACTCGGACCGTGTTTAATTTATGTATTCAGTGAGATTGAAAATGGCTCAGCCTAAATTCTTGTTACAGCCCCTTGCGGCTGCGATTTGTGTTGCCTGTTATTCATCAGTGGTTATGGCCAATGAAAGCATGCCTGTACAAACCATGGCGCCGATTGTGGTGACTTCAACTGCCGGTAATGATGCCAATGGTCTGATTGTTCGTGCTGATCCCAAACAGCCGATTCAGCCAGTGCCAGCAACCGATGGTGCAGATTATCTGCAAAGTATTGTAGGTTTTAGTTCGGTCAATAGCGGAGCTGGCACCAATGGCGATGTGACCTTTCGTGGCATGTTTGGTTCACGTATTAAAATCCTGACTGATGGCACTGAAAACCTCGGTGCCTGTCCAAGCCGGATGGATTCGCCCACTTCATATATTTCTCCAGAAAGTTATGATCGTATTTCAGTGATTAAAGGCCCGCAAACGGTTCAATATGCCAATACCGGTTCGGCAGCAACCGTCATTTTTGAGCGTAGCCCGGAACAGCTTGATCAGGATAAAAAATATCGTGGTCAGGCCAGTGTACTGATGGGATCTTTTGGTCGTCTGGACCAGAACATTGAAGCTGCTGCTGGTGATGAAAAGAAGTATATCCGCCTGAACACCAATCGTTCGGTATCAAACAGTTATAAAGATGGTGATAGCCAAACTGTACCTTCAGATTGGGAACGCTGGAATGCAGATTTGGCACTGGGCTGGACGCCGGATGAAGACACTTGGGTAGAACTGACCGGTGGTAAAGCGGATGGAGAGGCAGTTTATGCTGGCCGTGATATGGATGGATCACAGTTTGCCCGTGAAAGCCTCGGCTTACGTGTTGAAAAGAGAAATCTGACGGATGTGATTCGGAAAGTTGAGGCACAGATCAACTATAACTATAACGATCACATCATGGATAACTTTAGTCTGCGGCCTGTACCGATGATCCATGACATGGCAACCCATAGCATGAAAGCCAATCCATCCGCTATGCAGGTCACACGCCGTACTTTAAATTCCCGTATGGCGATAACAAGTGAATGGGATCAAACCCAGTTAATTGCGGGTGTGGATTCTCAGCGCAATACGCATGCTGGAGGAATGACTTCAACCAATATGAATATGCCGCTCACGCCAGATATGAAATTCCAGTCTTATGGAGCTTTTGGTGAGTTGAGCCATGAACTAAATGACAACCATAAACTGGTTACGGGTGTGCGGGTCGATCAGGTTGATATTGATGCCTTAAAAACTGGTCAAAGCCGTCAGGAAATCTTGCTGAGTGCCTTTATCCGTTTTGAAAATACTCATCCAGAGCATGATGGCGGTAAAACCTATATTGGTCTGGGATACGTCGAGCGTGTGCCGGATTATTGGGAATTATTTAAAACCGATTATCAGGGTGTAACTGCAAATACATTTAAACAGTTAGATACTGAAAAAACCTTACAGCTTGATCTGGGCTATCAACATCATCATGGTGCCTTCAATTCATGGGTATCGGCTTATGCTGGTATTGTTCAGGATTTTATTCTGATGACTTATCCTGAAACTGCAAATTCAGGTCATGACCATCATATGGGTAGTGGCATGGAAGGAATGCAGTCGGTAAAAATGAATGGTGCAGATTCAAGAAATGTTGATGCGGCGATTGCTGGTGCAGAAGCCGGAATTGGCTACCAGTTTACCGATGCTATTCAGGCTGATATTAGTGCTATGTATGCTTGGGGTAAAAACACGACAGATCATACGCCGTTGCCGCAAATTGCACCTTTAGAAGCCCGGGTGAATCTGCGTTATATCCAGGAGAATTATACCTTAGGGGCTTACTGGCGTTTGGTGGATGGCCAAAACCGTATTAGTGAACATGAAGGCAATATTGTTGGTTATGACCATAAACAGAGTGCTGGTTTTGGCACATTGTCTTTAAATGGCACCTATCATGTGAATGAGAGTGTGGATCTTTCAGTCGGTGTCGATAATGTCTTCGACCAGACTTATACAGAACATTTGAATAAAATGGGGAGTTCAGGTTTTGGTTTTGCTTCAGATGAGCAATTTAATAATATCGGCCGAAACTACTGGGCACGCGTCAGTATGAAATTCTGATTTGACTAAAGTGAATACGAAAAGCAGGGCTTAGGCTCTGCTTTTCTTGTTTTTAAGGAGATTAAAATAATTAAATTCAATGGCTTATGATAAATATATATTTCTAAATAAAATAATGAACATTTTTCTTAAAATAGTTTTCATAAATAAAACAATAATTTATGAATTTGTTGGATTAGAAAATAAACACCTGATTCAAGAGTTTTGAAAAAGGTGTTGCAAGCCCTCTGAAATGCTGTAGAATGCACATCCATCGGCGGTGATGAAGATTAAAACTTCTGATAAAACAGTAACTTAGCATGAAATGGTTGAGTTGGGTTTTAGGAAGGAAGTTTAAAAATAATTTTCATTACTGGTTGACT
>NZ_VPDX01000036.1:0-5114 GCF_013417475.1 Acinetobacter sp. YH12249
CATGATTCCCTCACTCAAAAACCATTAAAGTAAAGATAATATAAGTCATATTCTTTACTTTTTCATTACTTTTGATGTAATAAATGGTTTCTGACAACTGAATTTCGTATAACAGCCATTATGTTAAATAACTTTTAGAAGCTTTAGTACAAGCTTGACAGATTGTCTTATCATTATAAAATAACCTTATTCAAATCATCCTCCCAAGAGTAACGCCAATGAAGTAAGTCATTTTCTCATCATTATTTTTAAACTTTTGATGTGCAAAATAGATTCTACTTGTGGCTATATATTCTTGGTCTCTACTTTATATCCTAAATAATATATTGTTTTTTATAAGTTAATCTTCACTATTTTGCATATCCTCTACATGAGGAATTTTTTATGCAACATGCATGTATTGCTTCAAACTTAAATTTAGAATTTTCTACACAGAAAATGTTTGATCAGCTAAACATTACGCTTTTATCAGGACAGGTTTCTGCATTAATTGGACGTAATGGTTTAGGTAAATCCCTATTGTTCAGAATATTAGATCAAAGCCAAGCTTTAGATATTCATTATAGTGGTCAAGTTTCATGGAATATCCAACATGATTATTTGGCACAATTAGAACGCCTTAATGCTGAAAATATTGCACAAGCATTAGAGGTAGATCATTTACATCATGCTTTTCGGCGTATAGAGAACAATACAGCTAGTTTTGATGATTATGAGTTAGTTGAAAATACCTGGGATTTACCACAAAAATGGCAAAATATACTTGAAAATGCTGACTTACCTACGGATTTGAACTTTCCAACAGAAAAACTGAGTGAAGGACAAAAAACAAAGCTGGCTTTATGTCGTTTGTTTTTAAAAAAGGATCACTATCTACTTTTAGATGAACCAAGCAACCATTTAGACTCAACATCTAGACAATGGTTAATTGAGAGTATTTTGGCACACCCTAGTGGTGTATGCCTGATTAGTCATGATCGCCAATTACTCAATCAAGTCCAACATATTTATGCTTTAACTGAATTAGGCTTACAACACTACAAAGGTAATTATGAGCATTACATTCAACAGCATCAGCTACACATGGATGCATTAACTCAGTCTATTAATAATGAGAAAAAAGAATTAAAGCAGTTAAAACAACGGCAACATGATAGCTTAATGAAAGCGAATAAACGTCAATCTAAAGGCAATGAACTTCGTGATTCTAATTCTCAAGCAAAGATTTTTCTAGATTTCAAAAAGGAAAATGCTGGACAAAGCTTAGGTAAGCTACGTGCCCAACAAACTCGACAAACTGATGATTTGAAAAATAGTCTGATTAATAGGCAGACCATTGTAGAAAAAATCAAAGCTCAGAAGTTTGAATTCCACTTACAGAGTACGAAGCAAGGAGAGATTTTAAGAATTCATGATTTAAAGCTACCCCATACAGCAACAAATAAAATTAATTTTGCATTGAAAGCTGGCGAAAAAATCCATCTTAAAGGTGCTAATGGAATTGGTAAATCAACCTTATTGAAATTGATTTCTACCCATCAACGTGATGATATTTTCTTTAGTGGAACATGTTTGTATTTAGATCAAAACTTTAGTTTATTAAATAATGATTTATCCGTAATCGAAAACCTTGCACTTTATAACTCCAATCTTACTGAAGTTGAGTGGAGAAATTTGTTAGGTCAGTTACGTATTCGTCGTGAAAAAGCTTTATTAAAACTATCAGAACTGAGTGGTGGTGAAAAATTGAAAGTCGCATTATTAGCAATGAGTCACTATCCTGATGGTATTGATTTATTATTGCTTGATGAACCAGAAAATCATTTAGATATTGAGTCTAGAGAGCTTCTATCGCAGGCTATTAGCCAATATCAGGGCGCTGTAATTTTAGTTTCACATGATCATTTTTTTGTTGAACAGTGTGAAATATCTGAAGAGTATTTAATTGAGTAAAATGACATTTTCAAATATATAGATTTATTAGTTCTACTAAAATTAACATAATACACCTTATACGAAACGTCCGAAAAAATTACTTCAAAAACAATGTTTTATGTCATTTAAAAAAGCCTAAGCAGTCAATCTTAGGCTTTTTTAGCAATTTTTAGTGTTCCACGATCAATAAGTAAGCAATGTTCCACGGTTTTGTTCAGTTTTAATAAACCTCATCCGGTTTTTTGATGAGTCATTATTTCATGTGCTTGCACTGAACTTGGCTCATCAAAAAATTGGAGTCCTGGCTAACCATAAGGAAGGAAAAAACGGCTTAGGAAGCCCCTCTTTTTAGGTTCAGGCTCAACATGTTCTGGAACAGGGATACGTTTGTTCTCTGGAGTAGTCAATCCGTCCGCTTTAACCTGCTTTAACTGAATATTTGTTGCCATATCAGTTGGGTTTGGTGAAATATTACTTTCAATATTCTCTTTATTAGGTTCACTACTAGCTTTAGGTGGCTTCATTTCAATTAGTGTAAGAAGCGTATCGATACGAGCATTAGCTTTAGCCTCTCTATCTTCTGCTTTTTCTAATTGTTTCTTTAAAAAGTCGATCTGATTTTTTAACTCTACTACTGTTTTATCAGTGTATTCGGGTGTATCCAGATTCTGTATTAGAGACGTATCAATACGTTTTGACTGCTTTCCAGAAAACGGTTCACCATATACACGCAATAATTCTGAAAAGTCTATTAAACCATCATGATCACGGCTTAATACCCCATTTTTTATATCTTTATAAAGTGTCGCTCTAGATTTTTTATACAGTGTGGCAGCATCACTAACACTGTATTTTGTACTTGTTTTCATAGTGTATTACTGTGTATTTAAGATACGTATTGAAGAATACAATAAGTGTATTCTTCAATACACTCAAGGTTTGAAGCCTAAGTTCCGTAAGTAAGGTAAAAACTGCTTCTGTTGTTTTGGATCTCTAAGTTTTTCCTTGATTTTTGAAGCTAATATTTCATAGCTATCACCCTCACGTGCTAGATGAGAAAGTTCATGTAGACGCGATAGTTGATTACCAAACATATTTATCTGAGCATCTGTTAACTTATAGAACTCTTTCGGTATGTCTGTACTTTCCTGACCAATACTTTTTGTTTTTTCTTTAAAAGAAAAAGTAATGTGAGTAACTTTACGACCTGTTTTTTTCTGCTCATACGTCACACGTAAAGGGCTGTATTCATTTATTTGATCTACAGCAGTATCAATTACCCTTTTTTTAAAATCAGCAAATAACGGATACTTTTTACCTAGTTCCAGCATGGTTCGTAGATTATCAACAGAGATTTCACGCTTACCTATTTGTCTGTATTGCACCAGTAACTCATAGATACGGATACCGTACCCACTGTTGATACCTGCGATATCAGATAGAGCATATTTCGTAAATTCTCTACTTAGGTTGGATATAAAAGGCAAAATTGGTTTTGAAAAGCGAATACCAATGACACTTTGACTATCTAAAAACTGAACCTCTTGTACCCATCTCATTTTGATAGATTTATCGTCCACACAGAGGTTGATAGACCTTTCATAAAGTCTATTAATCCCTTCTTTTAAATCTCTATAGGCTGTTTTCTCGTGTACTCCTAGGAGCTGTAATTCATTAACACTCACTGGGTATAACTCATCATCTGTGATGGGTTGATTCTTTGGAATACGTGAAATAGCTGCTAAGACAATACGTTGCTCTACGGCACTTAATTGATATGAAGCTTCTATAACTTGATTTGATTTTACAACTTGATTCTTATCCAAAATAAAACCATTTAATTTTTAATATATGACAAATATATACTTGTCATAGTTAGTAGTCAATCCGTCATAGTTAAGTAGTCAATCCGTCATAGTTAGTAGTCAATCCGTCATAGTTAGTAGTCAATCCGTCATATTTAAATGCTGAAACCATTGCTACTAAAGGCATACAGAGGGCTGAAAAGATTTAAAATATTTAAAAATAATTAAAAAAGGAAATTTGAAAAATTGCCCTTGGTTTTCGCTTCGCTCAAACTCTATTGAATCTCGCTTTCGCTCGATTCGTCGGGGCAATTTTTGGTTAATATTTTCGTGACTTTTAGAAAAGCAAAAGCAACTCGGAATTCGCTTCGCTCATAAGCTTTTTTTTCTCGCTACGCTCGGTTTAGGGATCAAAATTGGAAAGTTCGCACCCATTCGGGATGCTCTGTAAAGCAGGTGATTGATGGATAGGAAGCTTGTAATCAGGGAAAGGGATGGGCAAATTTTCTCAGTTCGCTCGTAGACACTCGCTCTGTTTAGCGACTCATGCCACGAGATTTCATTCTAGGCGCATGTTGCTGTGCTTTGAGTTGTTGTTCTTGTCTGAGTTTCAGCTGTTGTGCTTTGATCTCATTCACACATTTTTTAATGACTTGATAGGTTGAGTATAGAGTCTGGTATTGCTTGGCTTTGGCCGGATGTTGTTGTTGGTACTGCTTCCAGGCATGTTCTTTGAACTTTTCATTTTCCAATAAATCCTTTACACCATGTTTTTTCTGGTGTTCATGCTGACCTTTCAGCTTTTTGTGTTCTTGGTAAATCGCATCACGTTGGGCTTCCCAGGCTTTTTTTCCAAACAGTAAGGGTTTGTTCTGGGTTAATTCGTTGTGTTGATCGACCAGGCTTTGCAATTTGTCATGACTTTGCTTGAGTCGGCTCTTCACTATGTCCTGGGCAAGCTGCTGATTGAACTCGTTTTCATGTTTTTGCATCTTGCCGAAGGTGTTTTCGGCCTTTTTAAAAACATCCTGCATAAATTCTAGGTCTAGATTTGCGTCTTTTGCGCTGATTTCGCGATTTAGCACTTTGCCAAGGGTTTCCCTCTGTTTTTCTTCAAACAGGGATTTTTCGTCAATTGGTGGCGTTTTAGCACTATTTTTGATTTGGATCTGCTGTTCAGTTTTTAGTGTATTGAGTTTGATCTCATTTTCAGCAATCAGCAGATCCATATTTTTGCCGTATTGCAACTGAGCCTGATTTCTCTGTTTGATTTCGTCATTGCTTCGGCTGATTTCGGTCTCAATCCCTTTTCGGCGCAGTTCGGTGACTTTCGGCCCTTCGTGCAGCGTGGCTTCTAAACCATTCTCCTGGTCT
>NZ_VPDX01000038.1:0-22243 GCF_013417475.1 Acinetobacter sp. YH12249
AAGAATGAAGAATGAAGAATGAAGAATGAAGAATGAAGAATGAAGAATGAAGAATGAAGAATGAAGAATGAAGAATGAAGAATGAAGAATGAAGAATGAAGAATGAAGAATGAAGAATGAAGAATGAAGAATGAACTTAATAAATAACCAGTTTTTAATCTATTTTTATTTTGATTGCTAAATTTAATTCGTAGTTAAATTTCAGACATAAAAAAACCGCCTAACGCGGTATCTATATAATTAATCATTTTTATCGATGGTCGGAGCAGTAGGATTCGAACCTACGACCCCCTGGTCCCAAACCAGGTGCACTACCAGGCTGTGCTATGCTCCGATGTTCAACTCAAAGAGTTGGGGTGAATGATGGGATTCGAACCCACGACAACCGGAATCACAATCCGGGGCTCTACCAACTGAGCTACATCCACCATTACGGTGTCTTCATTATTTAGACATAAAAAAACCGCTTGACGCGGTATCATTTATCTTAACCACCATGAAGAAGATGGTCGGAGCAGTAGGATTCGAACCTACGACCCCCTGGTCCCAAACCAGGTGCACTACCAGGCTGTGCTATGCTCCGATGTTCAACTCAAAGAGTTGGGGTGAATGATGGGATTCGAACCCACGACAACCGGAATCACAATCCGGGGCTCTACCAACTGAGCTACATCCACCATTGCCTTGGTTCTTAAATATCAAGCCACCAAAAATGGCGCGCCTGACAGGATTCGAACCTGTGACCATCCGCTTAGAAGGCGGATGCTCTATCCAACTGAGCTACAAGCGCTTTACTGATGATTTTCACCATCCGCCTTGAAGAATTGGTCGGAGCAGTAGGATTCGAACCTACGACCCCCTGGTCCCAAACCAGGTGCACTACCAGGCTGTGCTATGCTCCGATTCATCTCAGCTTTCGTATCAAGCTTATCGCTTGGTACGGTGTGCATTCTAGGCGTGACGCCATAAGACGTCAACACCTATATTTAAAAAAAATCAAAAAAACACTTCAAGCGTTTATTTATCAAGCATTTCAGACATTTTTTATACAAAATCTTAGCGTTTCAAGCTGGCACTAAAATCCAGCATACGATCTAAAGGCAGTTTGGCTCGTTGAGCTAATGCGGGGTCAACATGAATCTCCTGATCACGATGTTGTAGAACATGCAAGATTCCATCTAGCTCGTTCATGGCCATCCAAGGACAGTGTGCACATGAACGACAGGTTGCTCCTTCTCCAGCGGTTGGAGCTTCAATCAAAATCTTATCTGGCACAGCCTGCTGCATTTTATAGAAAATACCGCGATCTGTTGCCACGATCAAACGCTGATGTGGCAAGGTTTGAGCTGCCTTGATTAACTGAGAAGTACTTCCGACTGCATCAGCAATTTCTACCACAGACATCGGTGATTCTGGATGGACCAGCACTGCCGCATCTGGATATAAGGCTTTCATATTAGCAATTCCGCGCGAACGAAATTCTTCGTGGACGATACACGCGCCATCCCAAAGCAGCATGTCAGCACCGGTTTTATTCTGGATATAACGCCCTAGATGCTGATCCGGTGCCCAGATAATTTTTTCACCTAAACTATCGAGGTGTTCAATAATCTCAACTGCACAACTTGAAGTCACGACCCAGTCAGCGCGGGCTTTAACCGCAGCCGAAGTATTAGCATACACCACTACAGTATGATCAGGATGCGCATCACAGAATTTGGTAAATTCTTCTACCGGACAACCCAAATCCAGTGAACAGGTCGCTTCAAGAGTTGGCATCAGGACGGTTTTTTCTGGTGAAAGTATTTTTGAAGTTTCACCCATGAACTTAACCCCAGCTACCACCAAGGTCGATGCGGGATGGTCACGTCCAAAACGCGCCATTTCCAATGAATCGGACACACAGCCACCAGTCAGTTCTGCCAGTTCCTGTATTTCAGGATCACAATAATAATGTGCAACTAGTACTGCATTCTGCTTTTCCAATTCGGCTTGAATCTGTGCAAATTTTTCCTGTTTGGCCTGTGCACTGATCTGATGCTCTTTGGGTTCTCCTAAACGATCTAAATGCGCCTGCACAATCGATTTGGCTTCATTGGCTATTAATTTGGTCGCATCATTCATAACAACTCTTACTCTACCCTCATGGTTCATTATTCAACGAACCTTTCACCCTACATCCCGGTCATCTCTAGCAAAATACTTTTTGACCAGTCATTAAAAATCATAAGATATAAAAAAAGCCCCACAACGGAGGCTTTAGAAACAATCTGAATTATGAACGATAATCAGCATTGATCTTCACATAATCATAGGACAGGTCACAGGTATAGACTGTATCTTTTGCTTCACCACGTCCAAGATCAACACGAATCGTCATTTCAGCTTGTGCCATCACACGTGCACCTGCCTCTTCGGTATAGTCTGCTGCAGCACCACCATCCTTGCAGATTTGTACATCATCTAACCAAACCTGAATTTTTGCAACGTCTAAATTCGCCACACCTGCATAACCGATTGCAGCCAGAATACGTCCCCAGTTTGGATCAGAAGCAAAGATCGCAGTTTTCACCAATGGAGAATGCGCGATGCTATAGGCCACGTCACAGCATTCCTGAGTATTGGCACCACCTTCTACGGCCACAGTAATAAACTTGGTTGCGCCTTCACCATCACGCACAATCAATTGCGCAAGGCGTTTCATGGTACGCATTAATACCTCAAGCACAGCTGCATAACGCGGATCTTCAACTGATGAAATTTCTGTTCCACCGGCCTGACCTGTAGCAATAAAAATGCAAGAGTCATTGGTTGAGGTATCCCCATCAATGGTAATGCGGTTGAATGACTGATTCACTGTCTCAGATAAAAGCTGTTGAACCAGTTCACGGCTGATTGGCACATCAGTCGCCACATAACCTAGCATAGTGGCCATATTTGGGCGAATCATGCCGGCACCTTTGGAAATCCCGGTCATGGTATAAGTAATGCCGTCCAGTTCGAACTGTTCAGATGCACCTTTTGGTGTAGTGTCTGTGGTCATGATGCCGGTTGCCGCATCGATCCAGGCATCATCACGCAATGACTCTAATGCAGGCTGCAAACCATTCAGAAGACGTTCCATTGGTAATTGTTCGCCAATCACCCCTGTTGAAAATGGCAATACTTCTTCAGCTTTCACGCCTGCAAGTTCAGCCAGTTTGGCACAAGTGGCTTCAGCATTTGCCATACCTGTAGCACCTGTACCCGCATTGGCATTTCCGGTATTAATCACTAAATAATGTGGGTTACCTACCGCCAGATGTGCTTTAGAAACATGTACAGGAGCAGCACAAAAAGCATTCTGGGTAAATACACCTGCAACATTGGAGCCTTCAGCCAGTTCAAATATCACCAGGTCACGTCGGTTCTGATAGCGTACATACGCTTCTGCCGAACCAATTCTCACCCCTTTTACCACATGCATCTGTGGCATAGATACGTCACCAACTGCCATTTTTAAATGTCCAATATTGAAGTTTCAGAAAAATACAGCTTAGTTGATCTTCATTAAAAAATCGAGCCAAAGCCAGATGAACACTCACTTTTCTTATGGTTTTTCACAATAAAAAACCAGTCATGGTGACTGGTTTTATTAAACTGGATCAAACTTAGTTTTTAGCCAGCTGGGTTGATTCACTCAATAAAGCTTGTTTCGCCTGTTGCTGACTTGCCGCAGAAAGCGCTGGGTTAGAAGCAACAATACGGTCAGCATTCGCTGCATTGGCTGCTGCAATCGCTGCAGTCTGCAAAACGATTGGACGGTTTGAATTATTAAAGGTATAGCGAATGCCAGTACGCGGACTTGCAATGGTCACCTGACCATCTGTACCCGTCTGAACCTGAGCCGTAGTTGGACCAATGGCCTGCTGAACTTTAGCAGGTGTCGTTGTTGCTGTTTCAGCAAAACTTAAAGTCGGGATTACCAAAGCAGCAACCATCATCGTTTTTAATACTTTTGTCATTGTTTCTTCCACTTTGCGGTGTTCAATCTGCCATTAAATACCATTTAATCCGGTACAGTGCAAACAGTATTCATCAGCTGAAAAGTCCATATACATAAAAAGATCAGGACCATTTGGTCCTGATCTTTTTATAGTTTAGAAACTTAGCAGAAATTAGATCTTGCCATGACACTGTTTGTATTTCAGACCTGAACCACATGGACAAGGTGCATTACGGCTTGCCGGTGCTTCAAAGACTGGTGCAACAGGATTAGCCTGCGCATTTTGTTCAGTGGTGATTTCATCTTCTTCAGCCAGTAATCCATCAAATTCCTGATGAGATAACTGCAAACGCATCGCTTCAGCCTGTGCCTGCTGCTGTGCTTCCATTTCAGCCAGCTCTTCAGGTGTTGGCACATGGATACGTGACAGATCAGTAATGACGTCAGATTTAATCACGCCCAGCATGTTTACAAACAGGTTATAGGCTTCTTTTTTGTATTCCTGCTCTGGGTTTTTCTGTGCATAACCGCGTAAATGAATCCCTTGACGCAGGTAATCCATCGCAGCCAGATGCTCTTTCCAGTGACGGTCCAGAGAGTTCAGCATGAAATGACGTTCAAGTGATGCTGCAGATTCAGCACCCATTTGTTCACGACGTGAACGGTAACGATTTACCACTTCTTCAGTAATTCGCTCAACCAGTGCTTCTTCATCTAAACGACGATCCTGCTCTAACCATTGTGCAACTGGCAGATCAATCGATAAGTCTTCACGTAGTGCAAGTTCCAGACCTTCAATATCCCACTGATCATGAATTGATTCAGGCGGAATATAGTTGGCGATCATGCCCTGCATCACTTCACGGATCATCTCTTCGATATAATCCTGCAATGAACTTTCAGCCAGAATCTCATCACGCTGACTATAGATAATTTTACGCTGCTCGTTATTCACGTCATCGTATTTCAACAGGTTCTTACGAATGTCGAAGTTACGTGCTTCTACTTTACGCTGTGCATTTTCGATTGAGCGTGACACCATTTTGTGTTCAATCGCTTCATCTTCTTTTAAGCCCATTGCACGCATCATGGCAACCACACGGTCACCCGCAAAGATACGCATCAAGTCATCTTCAAGAGACAGGTAGAAACGCGATACACCCGGGTCACCCTGACGGCCCGCACGACCACGCAACTGGTTATCGATACGGCGAGATTCATGACGCTCAGAACCGATAATATGCAAACCACCAGAAGCAAGAACTGCTTCATGATTCGCTTCCCATTCTGCTTTCAGGCGTGCTTCATCTTCAGGGGTTGGGTTTTCAATTTTGGCCAGTAGCGCTTTCCAGTTACCACCCAGCAAAATATCGGTACCACGACCGGCCATGTTAGTTGCAATCGTTACAGCACGCGGTGCACCCGCTTGGGCAATAATATCTGCTTCACGCTCATGCTGTTTGGCATTCAGGACTTCATGTTCAATACCAGCTTCTTTAAGCTTGTCAGAAAGAATTTCCGACGCTTCAATAGTGGCCGTACCAATCAGAATTGGCGCAACACCAGCTTCATGAACACGCTGGATTTCCTGAATAATCGCGTTGTATTTTCCTTCACGATTCAGGTAGATCAAATCGTTCTGGTCATTACGGATCATTGGACGGTGGGTTGGAATGATTACCACATCCAGACCGTAAATTTCTTTCATTTCCGCAGCTTCAGTATCTGCAGTACCGGTCATACCGGATAATTTTTTATACAGACGGAAATAGTTCTGGAATGTAGTAGTTGCAAGGGTTTGGTTTTCCGGCTGGATTTCCAGACCTTCTTTTGCTTCAACTGCCTGGTGCAGACCTTCAGACCAGCGACGACCTGGCATGGTACGACCGGTGTTCTCATCGACGATGATCACTTCACCTTCATGGATGATGTAATGCACGTTACGTTGATACAGATAGTGCGCACGAATCGCAGCAGTCACATGATGCAGCAAATTCAAATTAGAAGCTGAATACAGGCTTTCACCTTCAGCCAGCAAGCCCATTGCAATCAATTCACTTTCAATGGTTTCAAAACCGGTTTCAGTAATTTCAACAGAACGCTGTTTTTCATCAATCCAGAAATGACCGCCATCCGGTACTTTTTCTTCTTTCTGTGCTTTTAACTTCGGTGGAATGCTGTTGATCGCTGCATAAAGCTGGGAGGAGTCTTCACTTTGACCAGAAATAATCAGCGGTGTACGCGCTTCATCGATCAGGATCGAATCGACCTCATCGATAATGGCATAGGTCAGACCACGCTGTTTTTTCTCAGCCAACGAGAACACCATATTGTCACGAAGATAATCGAAACCGAATTCGTTATTGGTACCGTAAGTGATATCTGCTTTATAGGCTTCAGATTTTTCCATCGGGTTCTGCATGGAATAGATAATCCCAATGCTTAAACCCAAGAATTCGAACAATGGACGGTTTAACTCGGCATCACGTTGTGCCAAATAGTCGTTCACTGTGATGACATGGACACCCTGCCCGCTCAATGCATTAAGATAACAGGCCAGCGTCCCCATCAGGGTTTTACCTTCACCGGTACGCATCTCGGCAATCTTGCCTTCATGCAGGGTAATACCACCAATCAACTGTACGTCGTAGTGACGCATTCCCATAACACGTTTTGCAGCTTCACGACAGACTGCGAATGCTTCAGGAAGTAACTTATCTAGGCTTTCACCCTTATTATATCGTTGTTTGAATTCTTCAGTTTTTGCAGATAAGTCTGCATCGCTTAGGGCTGATATCGTCGGCTCGAGCGCATTAATCTTGTCTACGATTTTACGCATGCGTTTGAGTTCGCGCTCATTTTTGGTACCGAAGATTCCTCCGATCAGACTTGCCAACATGAATAGACTCTCTAAATCTTGCTTGTCAAATAAATATGTTCTTAGTCGTTATTATGGTGCTAGAAATTTGAACTACAAGGGTTTTGCCAGAAAACCAATGAAAAAAACTCATCCTTCGTCCTAGCCCTGAGACCTAAGGCAAGGTAATGTAGCAAATTTTACCCATGCAATATAGTTAATTAGACGACTGATTTGTCTGATTCTGAATCAATAGCCTACTTCTTTATTCGGTTTATTCATAAGAAATTCTAAAAACACTATTTTAAATCATAAAAAAATTGGTTCATATTTATTCTCATCGACACATTACAAGATCAATTGAGGCAAGAAAAATGAGTTTACGTTTAGGCGATACCGCACCGAATTTTGAACAGCAATCTAGCGAAGGCTTAATTAATTTTTATGACTTTCTAGGCGATAGCTGGGGCATTTTATTTTCACATCCAGCCGATTACACCCCTGTATGCACCACTGAACTGGGCTTTACCGCAAAGTTAAAAGATGAATTTGAAAAGCGTGGCGTGAAAGCGATTGCGCTTTCTGTTGATGATGTTGAATCCCATCACGGTTGGATCAAAGACATCAATGAAACTCAAGGTACGACCGTTAACTTCCCGATCATTGCCGATCAGGACCGTAAAGTATCTGAGCTGTATGACTTCATTCACCCGAACGCGAGTGAAACCCTGACTGTACGTTCTCTGGTAATCATTGATCCAAACAAGAAAGTGCGTCTGATCATTACCTACCCTGCATCAACAGGGCGTAACTTCCATGAAGTATTACGTGTAGTTGATTCTCTTCAGTTAACCGACAACCATAAAGTCGCAACCCCGGCTAACTGGCAACATGGCGATGATGTAGTGATTGTGCCTTCATTAAAAGATGAGGAAGAAATCAAACAACGCTTCCCTAAAGGCTATAAGGCAGTGACTCCTTATTTACGTCTTACGCCACAGCCTGAGCGAGGATAAGCGAAGCACTGCTTCGCCCGAGCGCAAGACCCACAGCTATGCTGTGGGTGCAAGAGGATAAGCTAAAGGTTGTTCTATCCTTTTTGAATAGTAAAAAACCCCAATCAACTCTCCACCATGAAAATGAAGATCATCATGCATCAACCCTCATTTTCATGTTTAGTTTGATACCCACCGACGAGCCGGGTTTTCGAACTTTCCCATCAAGCCTGTCTTCGGACAGGCTTTTTTTTGAAAAAGCCGATATGCTGTTGAAGAGAATACTTAAAAAGGTGAGTCAGGTTACAATGAAAAATAATTATGTACTTCTTCTGGGTTCCACACTTGTTTTATCCGGCTGTACTCCAGCGCTGCCTGAACAGGAACGTCCAATGCATTGGGGACAGGAACTGCATGAAGAACATAATTTTTATCAGATCAGTGATGAACTTTACCGAAGTGAACAGCCAAGCGATGAACTGACGCCCTTATTAAAACAATATGCCATTAATGTGGTGATCAACCTGCGTTCACGCGATAAAGATACGGATACTTTGTCAAATGAAGACCTCAAGCTTAAACATGTTCCCATTCATACCTGGGCTATGAATCGCGAGGATTTACTGAATGTGATGCAGTTAATCCAGCAGGCACGACAAAATAATGAAAAAATACTTTTACACTGTTATCACGGTTCAGACCGTACCGGTGCCAGTGTGGCCATGTACCGGATTATTTTTCAGAACTGGCGCATTGAAGATGCAGTACAGGAAATGAAGCATGGCGGTTATGGCTTTCATTCCATTTGGCGCAATATTGAAAAATTATTTACCCCTGAAAATGTAAAATGGATTCGCGAGCAACTCGCGAATCCATCTACAGAAACTTCGGTTAAGTAAGAGAGTTAACGCTTATCTAGCGGCACCCAGTCATTTACCCAGGCTGATTTCATGTTCAGGCTGGCATCAGACGCGATTTTCTTACGCAGTGCATCTGCTGTTTCACGGTCTTTAGATGGACCGACCATAATACGCACACCTTTAGATGTCTGGCTCTTGGTGACCTTGTAGCCTTTGGCTCGCAGTTTGGCCGCAATGGCATCAGCATTGGCTTCATTGGCAGCCAGGGCCACCTGCACCATCCACTGTTTATCACTTTCACCTTCAAGAAGTTTACGGGCTTTTTCAGCTTCAGCCTTTTTCTTGGCCTCTTCTGCTTTATGTTTCTCTTCAGCTTTGCGCTTTTCTTCTGCCTTACGTTTTTCTTCAGCAGCTTTATGCTCAGCTTCTTTTTTCTTTTCAGCCGCTTTGTGCTCTTCCTCGGCCTTACGTTTTGCTTCAGCTGCCTTATGCGCTTCTTCAGCTTTACGTTTCTCTTCTAGCTTACGTTTTTCTTCTGCAGCCTTCTGCTCTGCCTGTTTCTTGGCAGTATCAGCTGAAGTTTGGGCTTTTTGCTGCTCAAGTTTCTGCTGTTCTAACTTTTTTTGTGTAGCAGCCTTGTCTTCAGCCAGACGTTTTTGCTTCGTCTGTTCATCTTCTGCCAGCTCAGGTGGAATATTGTCTGAACTTTGCTGTCCCATACGATGGGCATTCAAAGCAGCATATTCTTCAGCCGCACGACGTGCTGCATCTGCCTCAGCCTGCTGTTGCATGGCTAAAAATTCAGCTGCACGGGCTTCCTGTTCAGCCACTGCTTTTTCGCGGTCACGACGCTGCTGTTCCAGCAGACGTTTTTCTGTTTCCACATCGACTGTTAAAGAACCTAATGAATTGTTGACTGTATCTTTTGATTCTACTTCTGCAGCCAGTGCCGGGTTTTGCTGACGATCCTGATGAATTTCATTTTGGCCTTTCAGGAGTAATGCTGCCAATAAAACACCACCACCTAGTAAAACAACGCCACCCATCCAGCGTTGTTTGTTATTCATTGACATTCTTCCAAATACTCCCATACCGCTTCTAAGGTATGAAATGATCCACATACCAAAATCAGCTGATTATTCTCTGTTTCATCCAGCGCTGATTTAAAAGCTAATTTTACATTGTCAAATTGTTCTATCAATTCACCTTGCAGTGCATCAGTCAAAAGTGTGACCTCTGCCGCACGTGGTACAGATAATGGTGCAATTTTCCACAAATGAACAGTGTCTTTCAACAACTTGACGACAGAATTTATATCTTTATCTGCCAGCATGGAAAATACACAAATGACTTCTTTATATTTCTTGTTGTAATTTAAATAATTGCGTAATTGTTTTAACAGGAACTCTACCCCATGCGGGTTATGTCCGGCATCAAAAATTACAGTCTTATTCTGAATTTCTCGGACTTCAAAACGCCCCGGCAATTTAGCTGCCTGAACTCCTTCCGCAATCGCTGTCTGGTTGACTTCCAGACCACTTAGCAAGATCGCTGCAACTGCTGTCGAAATATTATCCAGCGCCAGTGAACCTGTTGGCAATTTTAAAGTCGTACCCGACGATGCAAAAGCCCAGGTTTTGCCATCTTCAAAGGCTTCATAGAAATAATCACGGTTGATAGCATACAACGGCGCATTGCATTCAGCAGCTTTATCCAGAATGGCTTGCGGAATATCTTGCTGACCACCAAATATCACGGGAATATTCGGACGGATAATACCAGCTTTTTCAAAAGCAATTTTTTCAATGGTATCACCGAGCCAGTCGGTATGATCCAGTCCGATATTGGTGATGACTGCAACATCCGGATTAACCACATTCACGACATCCAGACGGCCACCCAATCCGACTTCCAGCACCCACACATCACACAGTTCATGTTTAAAAATCACAAATGCAGCAAGTGTGGTTGCTTCAAAGAATGACAGGCTTAAATCGCATTCGCGACGTGCCCGATCGACTTCAACAAAAGCATCAATCAGCAACTGGTCTTCGACTTCAACCCCACGTAATTTCACCCGTTCATTAAAACGATATACATGAGGAGACTGATACAGTCCGACCTTAAAACCCTGAGCATTGAGAATGGCAGCCAGAGTCGTGGTCGTTGAACCTTTACCATTGGTTCCGGCAACCGTCAGGACTTTAGCCTCCGGATTGATCACGCCCAGCTTTTCAGCCACAGGAATAACACGTTCCAGGCCTAAATCAATCCCCGTAACGTGAACATGGCTCCAATAATCGAGCCATGTATCAAGTGAATCAGTTGCTAATGGTGCTGTGTTCAAGGCAGGTTCATCAATTTCGTGATAATACGATAAACTGTATCACGTAATGCATGACGGTGAACAATCTGATCGATTACACCATGATCAAGCAAATATTCAGCACGCTGGAACGGTTCGTCCAGTTTTTCACGCACGGTCTGCTCGATTACACGTTTACCCGCAAAACCAATCATCGCTTTCGGTTCAGCCAGATGCACATCACCCAGCATGGCTAAAGACGCAGTTACACCACCATAAACTGGGTGGGTCAATACCACCACATAAGGCAGACCTGCTTCTTTCAAACGCTGAATCGCTGCTGAAGTACGTGCCATTTGCATCAAAGACAGCATACCTTCCTGCATACGTGCGCCACCAGATGCTGCAAAACAGATCAGAGGTTGATGCATTTCAATCGCACGCTCCGCTGCCTGCACAAAGCGGTCACCCACTACAGTGCCCATAGAGCCGCCCATGAAGTCAAACTCAAATGCGGTTGCAATCATTGGCACGCCTTTCAGCAGACCTTGCATTACGATCAGTGCTTCAGTTTCACCTGTTTTCTTTTGTGCTTCCGACATACGGTCTGGATAAGCTTTGCTGTCGACAAATTTCAGTGGATCTTTGGCCGTAAATTCCTGACCCATTTCAGTCTGTACCTGATCAAAGAACCAGTTCAGACGGTCACGTGCTTTCATTTTCAGATGTTCATCGCATTGTGGACAAACATAAGCATTAAATGACATTGCAGTACGTGTCACCAAAGCATGACATTCAGGGCACTCAATGGTTGGCTCTGTGAATGTCGCTTTTAGGGTAGTTTGCTCATCAGGTACATGAATGCCCGGAACAATACGCTCCGTCCATGGGGTCGATGGGCTCAGAATTTTGCCTGATTTCACTTGTTGACTCATACTATAACTCATCGAGCGCTGCTCGAAGCTCCTTGACTTTATTCACCGTCGCAATAACGGCTTGTTCTGGCGCGAGGGTTGCAAACTGTTTTACAAACGCACTTCCCACAATAACTGCATCGGCAGCAACACCCATCGCTTTCGCAGATGCAGCATCACTGATACCAAAACCCACGCCTACAGGAACATCTGTCTCTGCCTTAATTTTCTGAATACGTGCAGCTGCTTCAGATACATCTAATGTTGCAGCACCCGTCACACCTTTCAACGACACATAGTAAATAAAGCCACTGGCCTGTTTCACTACATGCTGAATACGCTCATCAGTTGAGGTCGGAGCCAACAGGAAAATCTGATCCATTTCATATTTTTCCAGCACCTGCCCCAAATCTTGAGCTTCTTCAGGAGGAAGATCGACCAGAAGCACGCCGTCGACACCGCATTCATAGGCATAAGCCACAAACTTTTCATAGCCAATGACTTCAACCGGATTGAGATAACCCATGAGTACCACTGGTGTTTCGCGGTCTTTCAAGCGAAATTCTTTCACCATGTGCAGGGCATCCAAGGTATTAGTGCCACCGGCCAGCGCGCGTTCAGCGGCCAGAGCAATCACCGGACCATCTGCCATTGGATCTGAGAAAGGAAGACCCAGTTCAATCACGTCGACGCCAGCGTCCACCATCTGGTGCAGCAAAGGTACGGTTACCTCTGGATGCGGGTCACCAGCCATAACATAAGAAACTAAAGCTTTACGCTGTTGAGATTTAAGTTGTCCAAATCGTGTGGCTAAACGTGACATAGGGCTGAGCTTTCCTTAAGGTGTTTCAAACTTGAGACATTGACTATGTAGAAATACAAGACATCGCATTGTAACGCTATTTTTTGTACATTGAACAGTGTGCAACATCGACCTCTGGCATTTCATTTCCTGTGCGAGGATTTCAGAACAACCCGAAGGGATCTATTTACGATTATTTTGATTTTTTTCTCAATGATCAAAGATGCCTAATTTTGGCATTCCCTAAAATGTTGAATATTTAGATAAACTTATTTTTATCATGGAAAAATTAATAAAAATGCAGATGTTAGCGCATTCATTTAAAGTTTTCTGAAATTGCAAAACCTGTTTTATACTAGCCCCATTCTCTTATTTTTTTATCTCCTATGCAGACTGACTCTGAAGGTACAGTGCAGGCACGCGCCATTGCACTGTTGCCGCTTATTGTATTTTTAACCATCTTTTTAGGTAGCGGGATCTATCATTCTCTGATCGGAACTGAATTTGCGTTTTATCAGATTAAAGCACCTGTTGCCGCCCTGCCCGCGATTATATTGGCTGCATTAGTGTATCGCGGCAAACTCAACCAGGGTATTGAAGAATTTCTGAAAGGTGCCAGCCATCCCAACCTGATTCTGATGTTCATGGTGTTTATGCTAGCCGGTGCTTTTGCTAGTGTCAGCAGTGCGATTGGTAGTGTTGATGCTACTGTACAAATGGGCCTGTCCGTTATTCCTCCGAGTTTTGTCTTACCGATGCTGTTTGTGATTTCGGCATTTATTGCGACGGCGATGGGTACCTCTATGGGAACCATTGCCGCCTGTGCACCCATTGCCTTTGGCTTTGCACAAGTGACCGAGATTCCGGTGGTTTATGCGATCGGCGCCGTGGTCGGTGGGGCAATGTTCGGTGATAACCTGTCTATGATTTCGGATACTACCATTGCTGCAACCAGCAGCCAGAAAGTGCAGTTACGTGACAAATTCAGAGTCAATGTCTGGATTGCTGTGCCGGCTTCTATCGTCACGATTTTGATCTATATCTTCAATACTGGTAGTTCTAGTCCAGTCGAATACAAGGACTTTAACTGGATTCTAGTCCTGCCTTATATTGCGGTCTTTTTACTGGCTTTTAGCCGTCTGCATGTTCTGGCGGTTTTAACCATCGGTGTCGTGTTATCGGGTTTATTCGGGCTATTTGCTACGCCAGATTTCAATATCCTCAAGCTGAACACTTCCATTTATGATGGCTTTGTCGGCATGTTTGAAGTGGCATTGTTATCCATGTTCCTGGGTGGCCTGTCTGCGATCATGCAACGTGAAGGTGGTTTACGCTGGCTGATCGAACGCATCTACGCGCTGACCCGCTTATTTAAAGTGGGCCGTCAGCGGGCCGGTGAAATCGGGATCAGTTTCTTGGTCGTATTTTCGAATCTGTTTGTAGCAAATAACACTGTCGCGATTATTCTGGCTGGTGATATGGCCCGTGAAGTGGCGAAAGAATATGGGGTTGATCCGAAACGTGCCGCCGCCCTGATGGATATTTTCTCCTGTGTGGTACAGGGGCTGATCCCTTATGGCGCACAATTATTACTGGCCTGTTCGATTGCCAAACTTTCTCCAGTCGAGCTAATCGGGGGCGTGTATTACTGCTGGATTCTGGCAATATTTGCGGTGATCGCAATTACTTTCCGATATCCTAAATTAAAAACAGCTTAAATTAAGTCATGAGATAAAGCGGCCAATGATGGCCGTTTTTTTATGCCTGATCCTGTTTTAATTGTTTTCTATATTGCAATAAAGTCCTGCCTGTTGCTGCCTTATAAGCGCGGGCTAAAGCGGACTGGTCAGAATAATCCAGTTGTTGGGCGATTTCGGTCAGGCTTAGGGGCTGATGCAATAAGCTTTCACAACGCCTGATCCTTTCCTGTTCCAACAATTTTTTAAAAGAACTACCTTGCTCATTTAGCTGACGCTGCAAGGTTCGAGTCGATACAAACAGTTGCTCGGCCAGCTGTTCAATTTTAATCGCCTGTTGTCTGCTTCTTAGATGCTCCGCAACCACTTTTTGAGCCTGAGTCAAAATACTTTCTACAGGTGGTTTGGCTGCAATCGCTTCTTCAGCTTGACGAATCAATAACTGTAATAACATTGGATCGGCCTGTTCCGATTTCAGGTTCAGTCCCTGTATATCCAGTTCAAAGCCATAATCCTGCTGTGAAAACTGCACTTCCGCAGCATAGAATTTTTGATAGTGAATTCGGGCAATTTCTGGCGCATGAGCAAAACGCACCCGACGCAAGAGCAAAGGATGATCCTGCAAAATAAAACGTCCCAATTGCACCATGGCTGCGATGGTCAGCTCATTCAGCAGGTTATAACGCTCATCCTGATAGATCCAATACAATTCAATACTCTGTGCATGCTGTCTTAGTTGCAATGGGACAAATTCACTCCCATCAATGACCAGTCGCTGAAAACGCATGATATAGCCGATGATCTCAGGAATACTGCTGCTTTTAGATACCATATAGCCCAGCACACCAAAATGTTCTGGCCGAATACATTGCACAATTTCAAAAATTAACTGTGGACACGCTAGCTGTTTTTGGGTTCTTAACAGGATGCTATTGAGAAAATCCAGCGGAACTTGCACATCAAAAGGCTGATCAATCAGTCCAATAAGCTGAGGTCGTAGATCTGCAAGAAACTCGGCGGTTAAAGGCTCTATATTTAAGCTACGCAAATAGGTGGCCCATAGTTGGATATAACCATTGGAGATTTTGATGTCCTGCATGAGCGCGTCCCTGTCTCTGCTGCGAATATATATTTTATTTTTCTTTGGCGTAAAATGTATAAAAATTGGCCATATCTGTCAAAACAATTTGTGCAATTCTGAACATACTGTCAGCATCTCCAGAAAAAGAATGAAAGCAGATGAACGCACCTTTAAAATCTTCCATACAGCCTGTGGTACGCAGTAATCTTGATTTTAAGCTGAGTGAAATTCCGCGTTACTGGTTTGGTGGCGATCCATTCCTGACCCGTATGTTTGATGCACTGAGTCTGACCTTTCCTGATGGTGAGCGTTATTTCATTCAGAGTGTGCGTCTGTTCCGCGACCAGATTAAAGATCCAGATCTGCAAAAACGGGTAGCTGATTTTATCCGTCAGGAAGCACAACATGGTATTGCCCATGACAAGATGAATAACCTGATGCGGGAACAAGGCATGCCGGTCGATCAGTTTATTCAGCGTCTGAATTACATGATGAACTATGACCTGAAGAACCGTTCACCTGAGTACAATATTGCAGTCACTGCAGCCGCGGAACATTTGACCGCGTTGATGGCTGAAACTTTTTATGGACAAAAAGATACTTTAAGAAATGCCCATCCTTTTGTCCGTGCTATGTTTGCCTGGCATGCGATTGAGGAAATGGAACATCGTGATGTGGCTTTTGATGTGATGAAAGATGTGGCAAAAACGCCAGAATGGCTGCGTCAATATACCCTGCTCATCACGACTTTTCTGATGTTTGGTTTTACCATTTACCGTGCCAATGTCATGCTTAAACATGATGGCTTTAGTCCGCTGCAACGCTTGCAAATGAATATCCGTGGCTTACCTTGGTTCTTTGGCAAAAAGGGGACTCTGACTCGTATGGGTAAACAGTATCGTGACTGGTTTAAAAAGGATTTCCATCCATCCCAGCACCCAGTGATTGCTCAATATGATGTCTGGGTAAAAACGCTGGCAGAAACCGGCGATCCGATTCAGGCAGGAGAAGCCTTCTGGCAAGCTGCAGAAGATTAAACCTAGAAATCAAAAGGCCTTCAAAATCGAAGGCTTTTTTAGATTTAGAAGTTAGAAAAATGAATTACCATTTGGCATAGTGCTGTTCTAAAAGTCCATATTCATTGACCAATACAATATCTTGGCCATCTTGCCGGATGGTACCGGATACTTTTGCCTGCCACTGGCTAAACTGGCTGCCGACCAGACGCAGATTCAGATTTTCATAACGGCGCCAGCCCGTATGTACATTCAGGTTCAAGCAGCCATCTAATGACTGGATGTTCCAGCGTTCGTCAGATTCCTGCTGAAACAACACATCCGCCACAGGATAAATTTTACCATTTACCCACAAACAGTTTTCATTACCAAAGCTTTCATTAACACCGGAAGCGAGATTGATCCCGATACGATTATGATTGGCATCCCAGAAATTACAAGATAGCCAGAACCAGGCAGTTTCAGGACGCAAAAAGCCGCAGGTATCATCCAGAGAAGCGAAGGTGCGCTCATTAAACTGGATGGTTTCACCCTGCTTATTTACGAAATAACCTTCACAACCCAAAGTGGTCAATTTCTGGGTATAGGTCCAGCCATTGATTCCGGTCGGACTGCACATACTCAGCGGGTCTGTACCTGCACAGAAAATTCGGGCACTAAGCTTGATTTCACCATATTTGGTCACATGGATATAACGCACCCCATTGGCATGCTGGATATCAATCTGAAAGGGAGATTTGTGAAAATAACTATGATTAAATAATGGCTGTTCGTCTAGCACCGTATTGCGCGAGAAGAAATTGATCGCATTCCATTCCTGCACTTCGTTGGTACTATGGTTATAGATGTAGAAAAAACTGTGCCCAGCCCAAGCGATATCAGCAATCGCAAGGCCAATTGTATAATGTTCGTGTTGAATACTACAGAATTTAAATTTTTTATATTTTAGTTGCTTACGCCATCCCTTGAGTACATCACCATAGGGATTTTTGTACTGGTACGCATTGTAATCAATACTTTTTGGAATTTCTTTGAAACGTCCGTAACGTGGTTGTCCATTTTCCTGAATTAAATCCATTAAGACATTCCATCTCAATCAAAAACTATTTTTGCTTGAAGCTATTATGCCGATTATTGAGATTTGATAAAGAATTTTTTAAAACCGTTCGTCAGCTCTTCCGGCCAATTCTGCTTAAAATAACCATTTTAATTTTCTGAATGAGAAACTGATTTTTTGCTGTTTTATCCAGAACTTGTATAATTTTTATACCACTTCCAGCCAGATTGATCCTTCCTCTTCATCTTTAAAAATTTTCTTATCTATAAAAATAAAAAAATCGTACTGAATAGCTTCAATACGATTTTTTTAATCCACCTTACTCTCCTTTTAGATAGGAGGGTTTTCACCCCTCTTTGAAAAAGAGGGATCGGAGAAAATTTTACATCTCAACCATTTCTACGCCATCAATACGGGCAACAGTCATCAAGTCTTTATCACCACGACCAGAAACGGTCGCAATAATGATTTGATCCTTGTCCATGGTTGGGGCAAGTTTAGTGACATAAGCCATCGCATGTGAGCTTTCAAGCGCAGGAATGATCCCTTCGATCTTGGTTAGATCACGGAAACCTTGTAACGCTTCCTGATCATTGATCGGTACATAGTTCACGCGTTCCATATCTTTCAGGAAGCTGTGCTCCGGACCTACACCCGGATAATCCAGACCGGCAGAAATTGAATGCGTTTCAATGATCTGGCCTTCTTTATCAGACATCAGATAAGTACGGTTACCATGCAGTACACCGACGTGACCCGCATTTAGTGGTGCAGAGTGCTTGCCAGTTTCAATCCCTAAACCTGCGGCTTCAACACCATACATTTTCACATCCTGATCGTTCAGGAATGGATAGAACAAGCCCATCGCATTTGAACCACCACCGACACAAGCGACTAACGCATCTGGAAGGCGACCTGCCTGTTCCTGAATCTGACGGCGTGCTTCACGGCCAATGATGGACTGGAAGTCACGAACCAATTGTGGATATGGATGTGGACCTGCCACGGTACCAATCACATAATAAGTTGAGTCAACATTGGTGACCCAGTCACGCATTGCCTCGTTCATGGCATCTTTTAATGTTTTAGAGCCACTTTCTACAGGGACAACTGTTGCACCCAGCAGACGCATACGGTAAACGTTCATCGCCTGACGTTTCACGTCTTCAGCACCCATGAACACCACACATTCAAGACCTAAACGTGCTGCGATGGTTGCCGTTGCTACACCATGCTGACCGGCACCAGTTTCTGCAATAATGCGTTTTTTGCCTGAAAGTTTAGCCAGTAAAGCCTGACCAATTGTGTTATTTACTTTATGTGAGCCAGTATGGTTCAGATCTTCACGTTTCAAGTAAATTTGCGCACCACCCAACTCTTTTGACCATCGTTCAGCATGATATAAAGGACTAGGACGACCTACGTAGTAGGCTAGATCACGGTCGAATTCTGCCAGAAACTGTTCATCATCTTTCATGCGGAAATAAAGCTTTTCCAGATCTTGTAAAGCCGCCATCAGAGTTTCTGACACAAAACGCCCGCCATGGATACCGAAATGTCCACGCTCATCCGGGAATTGGGTATAGTCAATCACGGGCTTGTTGTGATTAGTACTTTGCTGATCCACGATGGACTCCTTGCATAAAGCGTTCTATGAGTTGTTGGTCTTTTATACCTTTTGCGGATTCGACACCACCACTAACATCAACAGCATAAGCCTGTGTGGTGTGAATTGCTTGCTCGATATTGTCCGGGTTTAAGCCCCCAGCCAGGATCAAGGGAATATCTAATTGAGGAAAGGTGCTCCAGTCAAAGCTGTGGCCGGTACCACCTTTTAAATCAGGATGCCATGCGTCTAACAGTACTGCGCTGGCCCCTGCTGTCTGATAACGTTGAATCTCAGCGACTACGTCCAGATCAGGTTTGACCTGAATCGCTTTATACCAGCGACGCCCAACCTGCTTTGCGATAACCTGACATTGTTCAGGGCTTTCATCACCATGAAACTGCAGAATATCCAGCGGAACAGTTTTTAAAATATCCCGGATGTCATCTGCCGTACTATTAACAAATAAGCCCACCACTTGAATATAAGCTGGCACTGCTTTGACCAGCACTTCAGCCTGTGCCTGAGTCACGCTTCGTGGGCTCGGTGGATAGAACACAAATCCAATGGCATCACAGCCGGCATTAGCAACAGCTTGGACATCTTCAACTCGGGTGATTCCACAGATTTTGGCACGGGTTCGCATATAGTGTTGGCTCTGATTTACCAAGATATCAAGTAATCTATGAGATTGGGGTGAATCATTGTAATGCAAATCATCGATCTTGCGTAAAGTTCATACGGATTATTCTTGATCTTGATTGTTTAAGTCATAAGCAGACTTTATACTTGCCACAATTTGCAACGAGTCAAGGCCTTAAGGCTTTAGGGAAGTTGGTGCAAATCCAACGCTGCCCCCGCAACGGTAAAAAATGAAAAGCTTGTCTTTATAAATCCTCAGGATTTACACCACTGCATCAATATGTGGGAAGGTGGATAAGTAAGTATGAGTTTCAATACTGCATTTAAGTCCGGATACCTGCTTGTTGTGTTCTTTAACTCAATCATTCACGGGGAGTGAATGCATGGAGCACATCTCATGTCTATTCCATTTCAGCCTGCTGCCTTAGCAGGTTCTATCACGTTTGCTTTGGGTTTTTCCTCATCTGTTCATGCCGCCGAGCAAAAAGTTGCAAAAGCCTCTTTAGATACCATTGTAGTCACGGCAACTCGCTCTGCAGAAAACATTGAAAATGTACCTGCGCGAATTTCAGTGATTGAACCTGCGACTCTTGAGCAATCCCCTATTGCTTCATTGCCAAACTTATTGAAAAAAGAGGCTGCTTTAAACGTCGCTCAACTAGGCGGTTATGGACAACAATCCTCTATTTTTATGCGAGGCACAAGCTCGTCACATACACTCGTTCTGCGTGATGGCATGCGATTGAATACTGCTTTAAGCAGTTCAGCTTCTCTCCCTTTTATTGATACTACCGATATCAAGCAAATTGAAATTCTGAAGGGTCCAGCATCAGTTTTATATGGTACAGATGCCATTGGCGGCGTCATTCATATGATTTCTAAAACACCTGAACAATCAGGTGCATTTATAACAGGTGAAATTGGCGAGAATAAAACTTACAAATCACTCGTGGGTGCCGATTTAGCTGAAGATGGTTTTTATGCCCAAATCCGTGGTCAACGCCTGGAAACTGACGGAAAATCTGTTCTAGATGATGAAGATGAAAATTACTCCTTTGACCAAAAAGGTTTCAGCACAAAATTTGGCGTCCACAAAGACCAATATGGCTTATCTCTCGATTACAGCCAAAATAAAGGCACGAGTGATTACAATGCAGGTAGCCTCACTTCACAAGATTTTGAAAATGAAATGGTTAACCTGAGAGGACGAATTAACCTAGGCTCACAATTAGAACTCAATGCTCGCTTATCCCAGTTTGACGATCAATTAGATCAAAATGCTGCGAATTATCTAGGTCAGGTCGATTATTCATATAGTACCACTCAAGAAGCAGAATTGTATGCCAAACTCAATTTAAATGATCAGCATCATATTTTACTAGGGACAACGCATAGCAACCTTGATGGTGATGTTCTTTCTTATGGAGTTGCCTATAAAGGTGATGTTTCCTCTCAAGGATATTACACACAGCATCAATATCAATCAGATAAACTCAATACTCAACTCGGCATCCGTGTTGAAGATAACGAGAAATATGGCTCTCATACTGTAGGGCAAGCTGCTGCACGTTATGCAATATCACCTCAACTCAGCGTCTATACGAATATTGGTTCAGCTTTTCGTTCACCAAACTTAAATGAGCTGTACAGTGGTGAATCTGCAAATCCAAATTTAAAAGCCGAAGAAAGTCTGTCTTATGAAATTGGCTTCGACCAGGCCCTCACTCAAAACTCATCTATTTCACTTTCCGTGTATCAAAACGAAGTGGATAACATGATCCAAAAAGTTGATGGCAAGTTAAATAACATCAGCGAAGCAACGCTTCGTGGTGGCGAGCTTGCATGGAACTGGAAACAAGACGATTGGTTCATCGATACTGCTTTTGCGTATGTACAAGCTAAAGATAGCAAAACGAATATTGAGTTAGCTAAACGACCACGTCAAACCCTCACTCTGACCACAGGTTTGGAAAATGAAATTTATGGGATGAGTGCTTCTCTTATTGCCCGTTCCAAGTCAAAAAGCTGGAGTGATTCAGACCATAATCCGGGCTATGCGACCGTCGATTTAAATGCTTACTGGAATATCAACCCACATGTCAAAGTATTTACCAACATAGAAAATGTCGGTGATGTTCGTCATAAGATCGAATACAACTGGAATAATTATTATGTTGATGAAGGCCGACTCGCTTCTGCCGGTGTGACCTTTAAATATTAAACTCGCCCAAATCCAAGCAAATACTTTTGAGAATCATGTCATGCCTATGGCATGATTCTTTTTATTTACAGCATTTAATTATTTAACCCGAATCCTGCTTAAGCCGATGACTTCATAATTTGAATTGTTGGCTTATTTTTATGGATCAGTTGATATGCACACAAGGACGCGTAAATCCCTCCTAGAAATCCATGAACACTACGTG